>JBEVCD010000014.1:0-34614 GCA_040514265.1 Archaeoglobaceae archaeon
CTTACCAAAACCTTTATCAGCAACGAAGCAGCCGCGGTTTTCTAAGATGAAAGCCGTAATCGTAATGGGTTCGAAATCCGATTTAGAGCACGCAAAAAGCGTCGCGGAAAAGATTCGGTTCTTCGGAATCGACGTCGTCATGCGTGTAGCCTCCGCTCACAAAACACCGCTAAAGGTTCTCGAAATACTGAAAGAGTTCGAGGGCGAAGACGTTGTCTTCGTAACGGTAGCCGGCAGAAGCAATGCGCTCAGCGGATTCGTTGACGCCAACACTGTAAAGCCCGTAATCGCCGCTCCGCCGTACAGCGACGAGTTCTGCGGAGCTGATGTGTTTTCGAGCATCCGCATGCCCTCCGGAGTTGCCCCCATGCTCGTCATGGAGCCGGAAAACGTGGCTCTGGCGGTAGCCAAGATCTTCGCACTCAAGAGCGAGGAAGTGGCGAGGAGGGTCAGGGAATACCAGGAGGCGAAGAGGAGGGAGGTCGAGGAGGGGGACGAGGTGGTGAGGAGTGGGCAGCGTTAAAGACCTCGTCATCCTGAAGGAGCCAAGCAATGAAGTTGGCTTGGCTGATCTCGTATTCTCCGACCGCTATTCCGTCTTCGACTACGGAGTCATGCCCGACCTGATAGACTCGAAGGGTAAAGCCCTCTGCCTGATGAGCGCCTACTTCTTCGAGAAAATAGAGGAGCTCGGAATGCGGACGCACTATCTGGGTCTCGTGGAGGACGGGAAGGTGAAGAGGTTCGACGAGCTCGAAGGTGCAACGAACGTTATGCGCGTGAAGCTTGTTAGAGTAGTAAGACCCGAAAGGAGGAACGGCTACGACTACTCCGTCTTCCAGAGGCTCAAAGGCAACTTTCTCCTGCCGCTCGAAGTCATATACAGGAACTCGATACCCGAGGGCTCCTCTCTGCTCAGGCGAATCGAAGAGGGGAGTGTGAAACCCGAGGACTTCGGTCTGAAGGAAGTAAAGCCCGGAATGAAGCTCGAAAAGCCGATAATAGATTTCAGCACGAAGCTCGAAGACGTCGACAGGTACCTCAGCCACGAGGAGGCGAAGAGGATAGCGGCGATGAGCGACGAGGAGTTCGAGGAGCTGAAGGAGATGACGATCAGGATCG
Organism: Archaeoglobaceae archaeon; assembly: GCA_040514265.1. Lineage (GTDB taxonomy): Archaea > Halobacteriota > Archaeoglobi > Archaeoglobales > Archaeoglobaceae > WYZ-LMO2. The sequence goes on from JBEVCD010000014.1 coordinate 1,123, forward strand.
ACGAGCTCATAACGAGGGAAGTAGCCAAGGTCGGTGTGGAGAACGAGGACGGCAAGCTTGAGTTCGCATTCGACGCCGAAAGAAGGCTGATGGTCGTCGACGCTGTAGGAACTCCTGACGAGTGCAGGTTCAGCTACGAGGGCTTCGAGGTGAGCAAGGAGCTGCTGAGGGCTTACTACAGAAAAACGGACTGGTACGAAAGGTTGAAGAAGCTTAAGGGGAGCGATAACTGGCGAGCCGCCGTTGGCGAGCCGCCGAGGCTCAGCGAAGGTGTCAGAAGGCTCGTATCGCAGCTCTACATGTCCCTCTGCAACGAGGTGACAGGCAGACGCTTCTTCGACGTTCCGAAGCTCAGCGAAATCGTTAAGGCGGCGAGGGATGCATTATGAAAGCCGCGCTAGCCCTCGAAGACGGGACTTACGTGGAGGGCAGAGCCTTCGGTGCGGAGAGGGATGCGGTTGGAGAGATAGTCTTCTGCACGAGCATGACAGGATACGTCGAGGCTCTAACGGATCCAAGCTATAAGGGGCAGATACTCATGATGACGTATCCGCTCATAGGGAACTACGGCGTCTGCAGGGAGGACTTCGAGAGCGACGGAGTTAAGGTTGAGGGCTTCGTCGTAAGGGAGCTGTGCAGAACTCCGAGCAACTGGAGGAGTGAGATGACCGTGGACGAGCTCCTGAAGGAGTACGACGTGCCCGGAATAGAGGGCGTCGACACTAGGATGCTGACGAAGAAGATTAGGATATACGGGTCCATGAAAGCCGCCATAGGAGTTGGAAACGTCGACAGAGAGGAGCTGATAGAAAAAGCTAGGAGCCAGCCGCACATAAGCGAGCTGGACCTCGTCGACAAGGTTTGCGTCAGGGAGCCGAGGAGGATCGGAGAGGGGAGGTACGAGGTCGTGCTGATAGACTGCGGTGTCAAGAGGAGCATAGTCAGACAGCTCTTAAAGCGAGGCGTCGCCGTAACGCTCGTGCCGTACAACTACCCGGCGGAGAGGATACTCGAAATGCAGCCCGACGCCGTCTTTATCTCCAACGGACCCGGCGATCCTGCGAGGGTGAAGGAGACGATAGAGACCATTCGAAGGCTCGTTGGCAAGCTGCCGATGGCTGGGATATGTCTGGGTCACCAGCTGACGGCTTTGGCTCTGGGCGCGAAGACTTACAAGCTGAAGTTCGGACACCACGGAAGCAACCAGCCGGTGAAGGACTTCGAGACGGGGAGGGTTTTCATTTCGAGTCAGAACCACAACTTCGCAGTCGACGAGAGAACGCTGCCGAGGGGCTTGAGGGTCACACAGATAAACCTCAACGACCACACTGTGGAAGGTCTGGTCCACGAGGAGCTCCCGCTCATGACCGTCCAGTACCACCCCGAAGCCGGACCGGGTCCGCACGACACCTACTTCTTCTTCGACCGCTTCGTCGAGATGGTGCGCGAATACAGGTGATCGCATGCCGAAAAGGGAAGACCTCAGGAAGATAATGGTAATAGGCAGCGGTCCGATAGTTATAGGGCAGGCGGCTGAGTTCGACTACTCCGGAAGTCAGGCGTGCAAAGCGCTGCGCGAGGAGGGTTACGAGGTCGTCCTCGTGAACTCGAACCCCGCGACGATAATGACAGACCCGGAGATGGCGGACCGCATATACATAGAACCTCTCGTAGCCGACGTCGTTGCGAAGATAATCGAGCGGGAGACGCCGGACGCTCTGCTACCGACTCTGGGTGGTCAGACGGCTTTGAACTTGGCTGTGGAGCTCAGCGAGATGGGAGTCCTCGACGAGTACGGCGTGGAGCTCATAGGGGCGAAGCTCGAGGCGATAAAGAAAGCCGAGGACAGGGAACTCTTCAAAGAATCGATGCGCAAGATAGGCATAGATGTTCCGAGAAGCGATGTCGCTAACGATGTCAGCGAAGCTCTGGCTATAGCGGACGAGATCGGCTACCCCGTCGTTGTGAGACCAGCCTTCACCTTAGGAGGAACCGGCGGGGGAATAGCCTACAACAGGGAGGAGCTGAAGGAGATAGCGGCGAGGGGTTTGAAGCTCTCGTTGATACACCAGGTCCTGATCGAGGAGGGAGTGATAGGCTGGAAGGAGTTCGAGCTCGAAGTCATGAGGGATCTTGCTGACAACGTCGTGATCATCTGTCCGATCGAGAACTTCGACCCGATGGGCGTACACACGGGGGACAGCATAACCGTCGCCCCGGCTCAGACGCTCACGGACTACGAGTACCAGCAGCTCCGGGATTACGCGATCAAGATAATCCGCGAGATAGGCGTCGAAACAGGAGGTAGCAACATACAGTTCGCCGTGCACCCGGAGAACGGGAGAATCGTAGCGATAGAGATGAATCCCCGGGTAAGCCGCTCCTCAGCTTTGGCTTCGAAGGCAACGGGATTTCCGATAGCGAAGATAGCGGCCAAGCTTGCGGTCGGCTACACGCTCGACGAGATACCGAACGACATAACGAAGGAAACCCCGGCCAGCTTCGAGCCGACGATAGACTACGTGGTTGTCAAGATTCCGCGCTTCGCCTTCGACAAGTTCCCCACAGCCGACGCCACGCTGGGATCGCAGATGAAGAGCGTCGGCGAGGTCATGGCGATAGGCAGAACCTTCGAGGAGGCTCTGCAGAAGGCTCTGAGGAGCCTCGAAATCGGTCGATACGGCCTGGGTTGCGACGGGAGGGACAGAGAAGTTACGAGGGAAGAGATAATCGAAAAACTGAGAACTCCGAACGCCGAAAGGGTGTTCTACATCCGGTACGCTCTGCAGCACGGATTCAGCGTAGACGAGATCTACGAACTCACGAAGATCGATCGCTGGTTCATAAACAAGATCAAGAACATCGTGGATTTCGAGGAGAAGCTCAAAGCTCTGGCTGCGAAGATGAGCATCGAAGAGGTGCCGAGGGAAATTCTCAAAGAAGCCAAAAGGCTCGGATTCAGTGACAGGCAACTTGCTCACATCTTCAACTGCAGCGAGAGGGAAGTAAGGGCGGCGAGAAAGGCGAAAGGTGTGACGGCTGTTTACAAGATGGTCGACACGTGCGCCGCTGAATTTGAGGCGAAGACTCCATACTACTACTCAACGTACGAGGACGAAAACGATGCAGTTCCTACGGACAGAAAGAAAATAATGATACTCGGAAGCGGACCGAACAGGATAGGTCAGGGTATAGAGTTCGACTACTGCTGCGTGCACGCCGTAAAAAGTCTGAAGGAGGAGGGTTACGAAACCATAATGGTGAACTGCAACCCTGAAACGGTTTCGACCGACTACGACACCTCCGACAGGCTCTACTTCGAGCCGATAACGCACGAGGACGTGATGAACATCTACGAGAACGAAAAGCCCGATGGAGTAATGGTCCAGTTCGGCGGTCAGACGCCCCTGAACATATCCAAAGACCTGGAAGAGAGCGGAGCCAGAATTCTGGGCACCAGCGTCGACTCCATAGACATAGCGGAGGACAGGGAGAGGTTCGCGGAACTCCTCAGGAAACTCGGCATACCGCAGCCCGAAAACGGGATAGCGAGGAGCATCGAGGAGGCAAAGGAGGTAGCTAGAAAGATAGGATACCCCGTCCTCGTAAGACCGAGCTACGTCCTCGGCGGAAGGGCTATGGAGATAGTCTACGACGAGGAGGAGCTTGAGAGGTACATACGGGAAGCGCTCGAGGTGAGTCCGGAGAAGCCGATACTGATAGACAAGTTCCTCGAAGACGCGGTTGAGGTGGAGGTAGACGCGCTCTGCGACGGCGAGGAGGTCTTCATAGGAGGGATAATGGAACATATAGAGGAGGCTGGTGTGCACAGCGGTGACAGCGCCTGCGTCCTGCCGCCGATATCGCTCAGCGACGATGTGATCGAGAGGATCGTCGATTACACCCGAAAGATAGCGCTCGAGCTCAAGGTGGTGGGACTTATAAACATCCAGTACGCCGTGAAGGACAACATCGTTTACGTGCTGGAAGCAAACCCGAGAGCCAGCAGAACAGTTCCGTTCGTCAGCAAGGCGACCGGTATACCGCTAGCCAAGATAGCTGCGAAGCTGATGGTCGGGAAAAAACTGCGCGAACTAGGTTTGAAGGAGAGGCTGAAGCTGAAGCACGTGGCTGTGAAGGAAGCCGTCTTCCCCTTCGTAAAGCTGCCAGGCGTCGACCCCGTACTCGGACCGGAGATGAAGTCGACCGGCGAGGTCATGGGTATCGACTACGATTTCGGACTCGCCTACTACAAAGCCGAGCTGGCAGCCGGCATGAGGCTGCCGACGAGCGGAACGGTGTTTATAAGTCTCAGAGACAAGGACAAGAACGAGAGGGCAGCCAGTATCGCGAGGAAGTTCCAGGAGCTGGGGTTCAGAATCCTCGCAACCGAGGGGACGGCAAGGTTCCTGAGGAGCTTCGGAATAGAGGCGGAAGTCGTCAGGAAGGTCAGCGAGGGCAGACCGAACATCGTGGACATGATAATCAACGGACAGATAGACCTGATAATAAACACGCCGAGCGGGAAGAGGGGCAGAACAGAAGGCTACGAGATACGCAGAGCTGCCGTCGACTACGGAGTACCCTACATAACTACGCTCGCCGGAGCTCTCGCCGCTGTAAAGGCGATAGAAGCCGTAAGGGAAAGAAAGCTGACTGTAAAGACCATACAGGAGTACCATGAGGACTGCGAATCCTGACATCGACAGGTTCGAGCGCATAGGGAAGCCCGAGGCTGTATATGCGGAGGGCAAGAGTGTCGAGGATCTCCGGGAGATCGTTAAACTTTATTTGAAAGCGGGAAAGCCCGTTCTGGTTACGAGGCTGAACGAGGGGCAGATGAAGGTAGTCGAGGAGCTCGGGCTCAGGGTGAACAGGGTAGCGAGGACGGCTGTTTACGGAAAGCTCGCCGAAAACAGCGGGAGCGTTGCGATACTGACAGCCGGAACTTCGGATGTTCCAGTTGCGGAGGAGGCTGCCGAAACCGCTGAGTTTCTGGGCTTGAGGGTCTACAAGTTCTACGACGTTGGCGTAGCCGGAATACACCGCGTGAGGGAGCCAGTGGAGACGATAAAGAAGGAGAATATAGAGAGCGCCATAGTCGTAGCCGGCATGGAAGGCGCTCTGCCTTCGGTAGTCGCAGCCCTCGTAGACGTGCCGGTTATAGCAGTTCCGACGTCAGTTGGATACGGGGTAAATCTGGGCGGCATAACGACGCTCTTCTCCATGCTCCAGAGCTGCCCGGCTGGGGTTGCTGTGGTAAACATAGACAACGGCTTCGGAGCCGCTGTTTTTGCGTATCTGATATCGAGGGTCAAGCGTAAGCGTTAGCCCCTCAACCTCTCGATGTAGGCTGCCGTCTTTCGAAATATCGCGTTCACAGCTTTTATCTCCTCTTCCCTCGGCTTGGACCTCGCGAGGAGTCTGCGGAGCGTTACGATCGTCCTCCTCATTCTGTGCTTCGGAAACTCGGCGAGTTCGAGCATTCTCCTGGCGTTTTCCAGGACGACCTCTATGTCGCGCGTTGTTGCGAATCTCACGTCTTTCTCTACCCTCTTTTTGGAGAGAATGTAGAGAACGATCGCAGCCGCGTGGCTAACGTTCATTATCGGATACTCCTCGCTCGTGGGTATGCGAACGACGGCGTGACACATTTCGAGCTCGCTTTCGAGCAAGCCGTAGTCCTCTCTGCCGAAGAGGACTGCCACTTCTCCGTGTGCGAACCTTCTGGCTTTTTCCGGAGTCAGAACGGGTCTCCTCGCGACGCTGAAGCTCTCGACGCCGGTCGTGCCTATCACGAAGTTCATCGAGTCGAGGAACGAAAGGTCTTCGACGATTCTCGCCTTTTCGAGCAGATCCTTTGCGTGCGCTGCCGTGTAGTAGCTTTCCTCGCTGACGTTGCACCTGTAGAGCCAGAGGTCCTTGATACCGAAGTTCTTCGCTACCCTCGCCACGAACCCCACGTTCTCCGGAATTTTCAGCTCGACGAGCACCACGTGGATCCTCAACGGAGCGACTAAACCGCAACGAATTTTAAAATTTGGGCTCAAGCACTTACGATGCGGTTGCTTCCGCTGGTGATGCTGACGCTGATCTTTACAGCTTCTGCTGGCGAGATATACGGTAGCGTTTACCGCTGGGACACGCTAGAAAAGGTAGACGCAATCGTCGAAATCTTCGACGGCTCGAAGCAGCGGATGGTAGCCGAAAACGGGAGCTACAGGTTCATCCTCCCCGACGGAAACTACACGATCGTCGCGAGGTGGGGAGATTTCTACACTGAAGAAAACGTAACCGTCGCGGGAAGCGTCCGCTACGATCTTGTACTTTTTCCGACGTTCGAAGAGATAGAGCTCCCCCCGCCACCTCCGCTGATCGAGGAGGAGCCTCCGTACTACATCGTCACAGCAACGGCGTGCGCTGCCGTCCTCCTCGTCCTCTACTACCTGAAAAGGAGGGAAGCTACGGAGAACTCCGAACTTCCGGAGGACCTCAGCGAGGTACTCGAAGTCATAAGGAGAGCTGGCGGGAGGATAACGCAGAAGGAGCTGCGGAAGAAGCTCGGATACAGCGAGGCGAAGATGAGCCTGATACTGGCAGACCTCGAAAGGAGGGGGCTCGTGGAGAGGGTTAAGAAGGGCAGGGGGAAGATAATATTCCTGAAATGAGACTGGCGGTGATCTACAGCGGTGAGTTCGGAGAACGCTTCGTTTGCAATCTAGCCTTTCCCAAACTCTGCGCGACCTTCGGTGCCTGCGGCATTGAGCTGTGCGACTTCTGCAAGGACTACGACTACTCCCCGAACGTAACGCAGGTAATCGAAGTCCCTCCACCGTCCTTGCCGGTGGCGGAGTTTGATTTCGAACCCTTCGACTGCGACGTACTCGTAGCGATCAATGTGCATCCGGACGTTTTGCTGGACGTCGTCGACGTTGCTGAATTCAGGGCTCTGATAACTCCGGTGGAGAGTCCCAGCTGGCTCCCGCCCGGGTTCAGGAAGCAGCTCGCTGAGAGGTGTGAAGAGCTCGGCATCGATTTCGCAGCCCCAAAACCGTTCTGCACGCTCGAAGGTGAAGGTGTCGTAGGTGAATTCGTCGAGAGTTTCGGGATCGGGAAGCCGGAGTTCGAGGTTGAGCTCGAAGGTAACGTGATAAGGAGCGTAAGCGTGCTCAGGAGCGACCCCTGCGGGAGCGCTTACTACGTTGCCAAGAAGATGCGGGGTTACGTGATCCGGAACCTCGCCGAGTTCTACATGGAAGTTCACCAGCACCAGTGCGCCTACCCGTGCATGGCTGGAATGGAGCGCGACGCCGAGCTTGGCGTGGCTCCCTTCCACCTCGCCGGCTACCTGATGGTCTACAGGTTCGCGAGGGCTTGCGGGGTAGACGCAACCGGATTCGTGCCGCCGAACCTGTTGAAGTTCGTCAGATAGAAAACTCGAAAACACAGCGGTCGCTTTCCGGTTTCTTAGCGACCCTCCTGACGCTGAACCTCGGTGCGAAACTCTCTATAAATTTCAGACAGCCCTTCTCGCACCAGAAAGCCGCAAATTTAGCAATTGGACAGTCGCTCGAAGTTACGAGCTTATCGCCGCTCAGTTTGGCTTTGAAGTCCATATTCAGGTTGAGGGAATCGAGCTCGGCGAACATAGTTTCGAGCTTCTCCTTCAGCTCCTCAAGGCTCTCAGCCTCTCCGAACAGCCTCCTCGCCTCCTCTCCAAGGCGGGAGGCGACGGTTTCCAGCAGCAAGGCTATCACCTCCTCAAAACCCTCTTAAAGACCTCAAAAACCAACCTGATATTCCCCCTCCTGATTTCTCTGAGAACGAACTTCGGTCTTAGGTAAAATCGGACGTAGCAGTAGCGGAGAAACTTCGCAACGTCTTCGGGCTTCATGTGGAAGTTTTTAAGCACCGGCTTGCCGGCTGTGTAGTCATCGTAGTTCTCGGTTAGCAGCAGACCGCGCCGTTTCGCTTCCTCGTATATCTCCGTCCCCGGATAGGGTGTGAGTATCGAGAACTGCGCGTAATCCGGATCTAGTTTCAGCGCGAGCCTCAGCGTTTCCCTCATCTCCTCTTTGGTCTCGTCGGGAGCCCCTATGATGAAAGAGCACACCGTCGTTATTCCGTGCTTCTTTGCGAGCTCCACCGCTCTGAAGACCTTTTCGAGGTCTATCCGCTTCTTGTAGTAGTCCAGGATGCGCTCGCTCGCTGCCTCGACGCCGAAGTATATGGCTTCGCATCCAGCCTCTTTCATGACCCTGAGGAGTTCGTCGCTTATCGTGTCAACGCGAGAGGAGCAGCTCCAGGTTACATCGATTCCCCTATCCTTTATCTCCCTGCAGATCTCCACGACTCTTCTCTTGTTCAGCGTGAACGTGTCGTCGCTGAATGCGATGTGCTTAGCTTTGAACTCACTCACAAGCCACTCGATCTCGTCGACGACGTTTTTGGCGCTTCGCGCGCGGAACCTCTTGCCCATGAAGAGTGAAGAGCTGCAGTAGCGGCAGCTGAACGGGCAGCCGCGAGAGGTTATGAGCGGGAAGTGCTCAAGTTTTCCCCCCATGACTGTGTACTTTTCGAGCGGCATGAGGTCGTAGGCTGGAAAAGGAAGCGAATCTAAGTCTTCGATGAAGCCCCTCGGTTTGTTGAAGACAACTCTGCCACCTTCCCTGTAAGCGATGCCCCTCACGCCTTCAAGCCCCCTCCCGCTCTCAACTCTCTCGGCGACCTCCACTATCGTCTCTTCCCCCTCGCCCATGCACACAGCGTCGACAGATCCCTTAAAGGCGTCCTGCGGTCTGAAGGTGACGTGAACGCCGCCGAGGATAATGAAGACGTTCGGCAAAGCCTCCTTTATCATCCTCGCGTATCTCAGTGCTGCGTTGAAGGTGGGAGTCGTCGACGTTATCCCGACCATGAAGGCGTCCCTTATCCTCTTCAGCAACCTCTCGAAGCTGAGCTTCTCGACGAGGTCGTCGATTATCCTTACCTTAAAGCCCCTCTCCCTGAGCACCGCTGCGAGGTAGCCCAAGCCGAGGGGAGGGGTGGATATGTCGAGGCGCCTTACGACCTCCACGTCGGCGTTGGGGTTTATCAGCGCTATCATCTCGCAGCAAGTAGCTCCTCCCACACCCTCTTCTGCCTAACGCATCCCGGATCGGGTTTTAAGTAGTCGCCGAAGTAGTTGTAAGCCCTCGCCCTGCATCCACCGCAGACGTAGCGGTAGCTGCAATCCCCGCAACCCTCGATTAAGTCCTTGTTCCTGAGGTCTTCGAACACCTCGTTGTTCCTCCACAGCTCCTCAAGCTCCTCAGCACTGAGATCTCTCACGTTCGCAACCACGAGCGGGAAGAAGACGCACGGCTGTATGTCGCCGTTGGCTTTTATCGCGAAGTAGAACCTCCCGGCTCCGCAACCACCTATGAACTCAGCCAGTTGCCTGAAGCGCTCGGGCGCGCTGACGTTGTAGAAATGCGTCGGAACAAACTTCGCCTCGTGCTGCAGCGCAACGCGAGCGAACTGCGGGGCTGTGGAGAGGAGGCTTATGTTCGAGTTCAGGTTCCGCAGGCAGAGGAATTCGAGGAGCTTCTCCCTATCCTCCGGGGTTATGTCTTCCCCAGCTATCTCTCTACCCCTTCCCGTCGGTATGAAGTTGTAGTGCATGAACCAGTTTACTCCGAGCTTTTCGCACAGCTCAACTACTGCCGGGACCTCGTGGTAGTTGAACTTCGTTACGGTCATGGAGACGTTCACGAATAGCTTCGCCTTGACGGCGTTTCTTATGCCCTCCACCGTTCTGTCGAACGCTCCCGGAATTCCTCTAAAGCCGTCGTGCGTTTCCCTCATTCCGTCGAGACTTATCTGGACGTAGCTTATTCCGCTCTCCTTCATTTTCCTAGCCATCTCCTCAGTTATCAGTGTTCCGTTGGTAGCTACGGCTACGTAGAACCCCTTCTCGGCTGCGTACCTCGCTATTTCGAAGAAATCCCTTCTGACGAGCGGTTCCCCGCCGGAGAAGGCTATTATCGTCACCCCAAGTCTATTTAGCTTGTCTATCGTGTCGAGGGCTTCCTCAGTCGTGAGTTCGTCGGCTAAAGGCTTCCCGGCTGTTGCGTAACAGTGCTTGCATCGCAGGTTGCACGCGTAGGTTATATCCCAGACGACCTGGAAGGGTGCCCCCGGAACGAAGGGTTTGCGGACGCCAAAGATTGCTATCCCCTTCAGAACACTCGCCAAGCCCTTCCGCCAGTAGGCGTCGCGGAACTTCTCCCTCATTTCCTCCATCGTCACGTTGAAGGTCTCGGCTCCCCTCCTCAGAACTGGCTCTACAACCTTAGCCGCCATTTTGCACTTAAAACAGGCGTCGCTTCTGTAGCCGAGAGATATTTCGAGCGCTACCTCAAGTCTGTTCTTTTTACAATCCTTGCAGAAAGTCGTGATACTCTGAAGAGCTTTCTTCGTAACCGGGTTGTTTACGAGAGACGCGAAGAGCGTTATCCTGTCAACCATGGTTAAAGTTATTGCAAAAACGTATTTATAATTTGTTACGCAGATAGCATGTGGAATTCGACATCGTAGTGGTCGGTGGTGGTATAACCGGCGCAGGAATAGCGCTGGACGCTGCGAGCAGAGGCTTCAGCGTAGCGCTCCTCGAAAAGAGGGACTTCGGCAGCGGAACCAGCAGCGCATCTTCGAAGCTCATCCACGGAGGCTTCAGGTACCTCAAGAGCAGAGACTTCAAGCTCGTGTCCGAAGCTCTTCACGAGAGGGGGCTGCTGCTCAGACTGGCGCCGGGGATGGTGAAACCCCTCCCGTTCGTGATCCCCGTCTACGGCTGGGGGATACGGCACGTAAAGGAGATCCTCTACTGGATATTCGACCACGAGAAGACGACGATGATGAAACTCATCAAAGCCCCGCTGGCGCTCAGAGCCGCCGTTTTCCTCTACGATATCCTAGCCGGTAAAGCGAAGATCAGGACGCATGAGATTCTCAGCGGGGAGGAGCTGCTGAAGGTGGAACCGATGCTCCGAAAGGAAGGGCTACGATTCGGAGCTATCTACTGGGACGCATTCGGTCTGGACTTCCGCCTCGTAATCAGCGTCGTTAAGGCGGCTCAGAAGTTCGGCGCGAAGTGTATGAACTACTGCGAAGTCGTAGACGTCGTCGAGGAAGGTGGCAGGATAGTGGGCATCAGAGCTAAGATGGGCAGCGAAGTCGTGGAGATAAGGGCTAAGAAGGTCGTTTTCGCCGTTGGCCCCTGGGCAGACATAGTTGCGAAAAACTTGGGAGTTAAAGCTAAGCTGCTGAAGCCGAGCAAGGGTTCGCACATAGTCGTTCCGAGGAGCAAGCTCCGCATAAACAACGCCGTCGTAATGGAGGCGTCCGACGGTAGGCTGGTCTTCGCAATCCCTTGGGATGACGTCGTAATAATTGGAACTACCGAGATAGAATTCGAAGACCCCGAAACCGTGGCGATATCGCGCGAGGAGGTCGATTACTTACTCGAAGTCGCGAACAGGTACTTTCCGGAAGCCGATCTTGGATACGAGGACATAATATCCACATACTCCGGCATAAGACCGCTCATAAACGCCGAGGCTGCGGTCGGCGACGTCACGAGGGAGCACAGGATATTCGAAGAGAGGGGAGCGATTTTTATAATCGGGGGAAAGCTGACGACGTACCGCGTAATGGCTAAGGACGTGGTTGACAGAATAGCCGAGGAGCTCGGAGGAGGCGAGTGTGTTACGGAGAATATAAAACTGAAGGAGGAGTTCAAGGCTGAGGGCTTCGATGGCGAAGTTAAGAGGCACCTCGAAGAGTACTACGGCAGAGACGACTACGAGAAGATACTCGAAATCGTGCGAAAGGACGAAAGGCTGGCGTCGAAAATAGACCCGTCGCTACCCTTCATATGGGCTGAAGTCGACTTCGCCGTGAAGCACGAGTTCGCAAAGACGCTCGAAGACGTCATGGTCAGGAGGCTGGGGATATACTTCAGGAGCGGAAACTTCGAAATAGCCGAAAAGATCGCTGCGAGAATGGCGGAGCTGCTGGATTGGAGTGAGGACGAAATGAAGAGGCAGCTGAATAGCTACAGAGCTTTTGTTGAGAGGAACATGAGGTGGAAGTATGAGGGAGTTTAACTTCTCGTCCCACGGCTTGAAACTGCTCTTCCGAACGTGGGGCTCCGGCGATGTTACGATCCGCCTCATCCACGGACTAGGGGAGCACAGCCTGAGGTATAACCACGTGGCTGAGTTCTTCGTCTCAAAGGGGTACGGATTCGCAGCCTTCGATCTCAAAGGTCACGGGGCTTCAGAAGGGAAACGGGGTGACGGGACTTACGAGCTCATGCTGAAAGACATCTCAAAGTTTCTGAACCTCTGCGAGGGCAGGAAGGTCCTCTACGGGCACAGCATGGGAGGAGCCCTGGCACTCTACTACCTACTCAGAAAGGGCGACGTCGAGGCGGCGATTGTCTCAGCCCCGTTTTTAGCTCTCGCGAAGCCTCTGTCGATTCTGCAGAAGTTTCTGCTCCGACTGCTCGCCAGAGTAGCGCCGGGCGTTCAGACGTCCAACGGGATCGACGCGAGATACCTTTCGAGGGACGAAGAGGTCGTAAAAGCGTATCTCAGCGACCCGCTCGTTCACAACAAGATAACACCCCGGCTTGCGATGTCCGCCTTCAGGGCTGCAGAGTGGATAATGGAAAACGCCCTGAAACTCAGGACGCCCACGCTGATAATTCACGGAACAGCTGACGCGATAACGTCGTTCGAGGCGAACAAAAAGTTCGCGGAGCTCGCTGGCTGTGACTTCATAGCCTACGAGGGCTTCTACCACGAGCCCCACAACGACGTCGGAAAGGAGAAAGTACTCGAAGATGTTGCGAGGTGGCTTGAGGGGGTGTTGTGATGTTCATAGGCTTGGACGTCGGAACGAGCGGAGTTACAGCCGGCGTGTACGACGAGGAAGGGAAGCTCCTGGCTAGGAGTTACGTGGAGATGAAGAGTTACTATCCGAAACCGGGGTGGGTGGAGCAGGAAGCCGAGGACTGGTGGAACTGCAGTCTCGAAGCTTGCAGGAGGGCTGTTAAGCAGGCTAAGGTGGGCGAAATAGATGCGATAGCCGTTACGAACCAGAGAGAGACCGTCGTGGCGGTTGGGAACGACGGGAAACCTCTGAGGAGGGCGATAATCTGGCAGGACAGGAGGTGCGTCGACGAAGTTGTGCTAATCGAAGAGAAGCTCGGCGAGCGTGCATTCGACATAACCGGGCTGAAACCGGACCCCTACTTCACGCTGCCGAAGATACTCTGGATCATGAGGAACGAGCCAGAGACGTTCGCGAAAACTTGGAAGTTCATGCTTGTTCACGACTACATCGTCTACAGGCTCTGCGGAGCAGTCGTAACGGACTGGTCGAACGCTTCGAGAACCATGCTGATGAACCTCAGGAGTAAGAAGTGGTCGGAAGAGATCGCCAGCGAGTTCGGCTTAGACCTCGACAAAATGCCAGAGATCGTCAGACCAGGGGAAACTTTGGGCAAGACGGGAGAGGAGTTCAGAAACGCGGTGGGAGTAAGCTGCGAAGTTGTAGCAGGCGGGGGCGATCAGCAGTGCTCAGCCCTCGGACAGGGTGTCGTCGAAGAGGGAAAGGTGAAGTCGACGACGGGCACGGGAACGTTCGTCGTAGCCCCTACGGAGAGCTTCCGCGGAAGGACGAGGAGGTTAATATACTCAGCCCACGTCGTCGACTGCTACGTGATAGAAGCGAGCATATTCACAACCGGAAGTCTGCTATCCTGGCTCAGGAGGGAAGCCTACGGCGGGAGCGGCTATGAAGTTATAAACGAGGAAGCCGAAAAGTCCGGCATCGGAGCCAATGGCTTGGTTGTGCTACCCTTCTTCTCCGGAGCCGGCTGCCCGCACTGGAACCCGTTAGCGAGGGGAGCAATAATCGGCCTGACCCTCGGTCACACGAGGGGCGACATAGCGAGGGCGATCATGGAGAGCGTAGCCTTCGAAGTCAGGACGAACGTCGAGCTGATGGAAGAGGAGGGGCTGAAGATCGATGAGATCCGCCTCGACGGCGGTGCTGCGAGGAGCAGGTTGTGGAACGAGATATTCGCCTCCGTGCTGAAGAGGAGGTGCCTCGTGAGCGGAGATGTCGAGGCTACCGCAAGGGGGGCTGCGATTCTCGCAGCATCCGGCAGCGGAAGATTCTCCAGTCTTCGCGACGCGCTGAAGGTCTTCGAACCCGAGTTCCTCGAAGTCAGAGGCGGAAACTTCGAGAAGTACGAGGAAGCTTACCGCAGATACGTCAACGTTCGCGACTCCTATACGGCTTTAGGAGCAGGATTCTGCGGGTAAGGCTTCCGTGGACCCTCTGGTAGAACTTGGCTACGAGCTGCATGTCGAAGAACTCCTCCGCATCTATGTTGCTTACGACGACGGCGTATCCTCTGAGAACTCTCTCGAACTCCTCAGCCGTTCTGCGGTAGAGGTCTTCGAGACTGCCCTTGGTCTTCGTAGACCGTAGGTAGGGGTAGTCGGTGACCACCGCTTCGAAGCTCCCGTCGCGGAAAGGCATTCGGCGAGCGTCTCCGACGAGCACGTCTCCCTTAAGCCCGTAGAATTCGAGGTTTCGCATGCAACCTCTGGCTATTTTTTCGTAGAGATCCATACCCACGGCGTCTATCCCCATGAGCAGAGCCTCGATGATTATCGAGCCCGTCCCACACATAGGGTCAAGCAGGTTTCTGCGGGCTCCGCTGAGGTTTACGAGTGCTCTGGCGAACTTAGGCAGCACGACGGAGGGCATGAAGAACGGTCTGCTGTTTGGGGATCGCAGCAAAAACTGCTTCTTGTCCACGACGTGGACGAGCTTCGTGACGTAGCATCTGTCGGCTATGTAAATCTTAAAGACGACTTCCGGCTTGGATACGCTTATCCTTGCCCCCCTCCTCCACAGCACTTCCCCGAGCTTCCTCTCCAGCGCCATCTTGTCGATCTTTTCGAAGCTGAAGACGCGCACGCAGCAAGCAACATCCGGAATTTCGATTTCCTCAAAAACGCTTTCTAGCTCCTCGAAGCTGCAGGTTGCTATTACTTCAGCGACTTCGTGGCTCATCGCGAGTCTCCAGAAGAAGTCCTCCCCCTCGTAGTCTATCAGGAGCAGTCTGTTGTCTGTGAAGAAGTTCCGCAACTCCCCGTAGCTCCTGGCGAGCTGAAGGACTTCCCACTTAGCGAGCTCGACGTTTTCACCGGACAGGAGGAAGAGTATCATTTTTTCTTCTTCGCTTCCCTCATCTCGAGTATCTTTTTGGCTATTTCAACCATCAGCTGTGTCTTGCTCCCCCTCCTTTCGACTCTGATTCTTCCCGGTTCCTCCCACCAGCACCTCGGATACCTCTTCTCCGGCTCGGCTACGAAATTCAGCCCCAGAGCCTTGCAGGCTTCGACTATCTCCTGAAACCTGACGTTCGGGACGGCGAAGCGCCTCGGAATCCTCCTGCCTTCAGCCCTGCTCTTCTTTCGCTCCAGGTTTACCCTCCAGATCACGCACTCCTTCATGCTTCACCTCATGTTCCTGAAAGTTATCTCGACAAGCGGGTGCGGGACGTCTTCGATTATCTTGATGTCCTTCACGCTCTTCATCCCGCTCTTCTTCACGAGCTTCTCTATCCCGAGCTCGACGTTCGCCGGCACTTTTATTATATAAGCGTCCAGCTCCTTCATTCCGAGTTTCATGGCTGCAACGGCTCTGTGGTGTCCATCCACTAAGAACAGTCGCGAGTCCTTCTCGATTACCACTACCGGCTCGGCTAAGCCCCTCTTGAGCTCGTGTATCCTGCCCTTGAGCTCGTCCGCGTAGACCTTCCTCTGCGTTGGAATCAGCTTCGCTATCTCCACCTTCCCCCTTCTCACCTCCGTCTTGATGTTGTGAACTCTCTCTATCGTTTTACGGAGCTTCTCCACCTTGGCTGGGTCTACTCTCTCTATCTGACTCCTTATGACGTCGGCGTTCGAGATTATTCCGACCAGCCTGTTGTTCTCATCAACAACCGGCAGCTTGGAGTGTCCGGTTCTGAACATTATCCTCGCAGCGTCCCGCAAATTCATGAACTCTCTAGCCACGTAGAGCTCCTTCGACATTATGTCCTTAACCTTCGTCTCCGGAGGTTTATCTACGATGTCTACGGCTGAAACGTAGCCGACGACGCGCATTTCGTCGTCCACAACCGGAAAGCTGTCGTGACCGCTCTCCTTTATCAGCTTGATAACGTCGGCTACGGTGTTTTCGGGTTTGAGCGTAAATACCTTCCTCGTCATATAGTCGGCTACCTTTATGTCCATAACAACACATCAGAGCGGCGCTACTTAAGCTTCTCTAGGTACTCGACGACGCTCTCGAACAGGTAGTATCCGTCGCCAAAGTCGCCCCTCAAGTGGTCGAAGAAGACTCTCTCAGGATGCGGCATCAAGCCCATCACGTTGTGCGTTGCGTTGCAGAGCCCGGCGATGTTGTAGAAGCTACCGTTCGGGTTCCAGGGGTAGCCCGCGTAATTTCCCTTATCGTCGACGTAGCGGAATACTATCTGCTCGTTCTCGACGAGCGCCTGCAGAATCTCCTCCTCCCTCTCCTTCGGAAACACCACCTTTCCCTCCGCGTGAGCTACCGGATACATGACGATCTCCGGAACACGAGCGATGAGGGGACACCTGCTCTCCTTTTTCAGCAGGGTGGGGCGACACTCGAACCTTCCCGAGTCGTTCACGGCTAGAGCCATTTCGGGTTTGTCCGCTATCGGCTTGTCCTCATCGAGCCCGGGCAAAGCTCCGAGCTCGGCTAGAATCTGAAAACCGTTGCATATCCCGAGAATGGGGTAACCCATTTTTATAAATTCTTCCAAATCTTTTCTGAGGACGCTTTTAACGCGGGCTGAAAATATAGCTCCGGCTCTAACGTAGTCCCCAGCCGAGAAGCCGCCGGGGAAAACGATGCAATGGTAATCGAACACACTCCTCTGCTCCTCGAAGCGTATCATATCGCTGTAGAACTGCTTGAGGTGGACAGCTTCCGCGAATACGCCGAGCTGTCTGAAAGCTTCTACCGTTTCGTCCTCGCAGTTCGTGCCCTCTATGCGCAGCACGGCAACTCTTATCTCACTTCGATCCATGAAGAGATTCTGCGGCGCAATATAAAACTGTGTGTGAAACGGCTAAACTGTTTTATTCCCCTCCCGAACTCGAAGCATGGACTTCAGAAAAATCGAGGAGAAGTGGCAGAGGGCTTGGGAGGAGGCGAGGATATTCGAAGCCGATCCCGACAACAGGGAGAAGTTCTTCATCACGATCCCCTATCCCTACCTCAACGGAAACCTGCACGCCGGTCATACGAGGACCTTCACGATAGGCGATGCCTTCGCGAGGTACATGCGGATGAAAGGTTACAACGTCCTGTTTCCGATGGGTTTCCACGTCACGGGGACGCCGATAATAGGCTTGGCGGAGCTGATAGCTAAGAGGGACGAGAGGACGATAGAGGTCTACACGAAGTACCACGACGTTCCGCTCGAAGATCTGCTTCAGCTGACGACGCCGGAGAAGATAGTCGAATACTTCTCAAGAGAGGCTTTGAGAGCTTTGAAGAACATAGGCTACTCCATAGACTGGCGCCGCGTGTTTACGACGACGGACGATACCTACCAGAAGTTCATAGAGTGGCAGTTCTGGAAGCTGAAGGAGAAGGGGCTCATAGTCAGGGGCTCGCACCCCGTCCGCTACTGTCCGAACGATCAGAACCCCGTCGAAGACCACGACCTGCTGATGGGCGAAGAGGCGACGATCGTCGAGTTCACGGTCATAAAGTTCAGGCTCGATGAAGAGGATCTGATCTTTCCGGCTGCTACCCTCAGACCCGAGACGATATACGGCGTTACAAACCTCTGGCTGAAGCCGACGAACTACGTAATAGCCGAAGTCAACGGCGAGAGGTGGCTCGTGAGCAGGGAGGCGTACGAGAAGCTGACGTACACGGACAAGGAGGTAAGACTGCTTGAGGAGGTCGACGCCGGCAAGTACTTCGGAAAGTTCGTAACCGTACCTCTAACGAAGAGAAAAGTTCCGATACTCCCAGCCGAATTCGTCGATACAGACAACGCCACCGGCGTCGTGATGAGCGTTCCAGCCCACGCCCCCTTCGACTACGCAGCCCTCGAAGACCTCAAGCGGAACGCGGAGGTTCTTGAAAAGTACGGAATAGCGGACGTAGTTAAGAACATCGAGCCGATTGTAATCATAAAGACCGATTTGGAGGGCGTTCCAGCCGAGAGACTCGCGAAGGAGTTCGGCGCGCGCAGCCAAAGGGACGTTGAAGCACTCGAAAAGGCTACCAAGCAGCTCTACAAGAAGGAATTCCACACGGGCGTCATGCTGGAAAACACGGACTACGCGGGCGTTGAGGTATCGAAAGCCAAGGAGTTGATCCACCAGAGGTTGATAGCCGAGGGTTACGGCGATGTTTTCTACGAGTTCAGCGAAAAGCCCGTGGTCTGCCGCTGCGGGACGAAGTGTGTTGTGAAGGTTGTGAAGGATCAGTGGTTCATAAACTACTCGAACCCGGAGTGGAAGGCGAAAGTTCTCGAACACCTCGAAAGGATGAGGATAATACCGGAATACTACCGCGAGGAGTTCAGGAACAAGATTGAGTGGCTCAAAGACAAGGCATGCGCCCGCCGCAAGGGTTTGGGGACGCGCATACCCTGGGATCGCGAGTGGCTGATAGAGAGCCTGTCGGACTCGACGATATACATGGCCTACTACATACTCGCGAAGTTCGTAAACGCCGGACTGCTGAAGGCTGAAAACATGACGCCCGAGTTCCTCGACTACGTGCTGCTGGGCTTGGGGAGCGCTGAAGAGGCTGCGAAGTCTGCAAACCTCGATGCTGAGCTCGTAGAGCGGATAAGGAGCGAGTTCGAATACTGGTACCCCGTAGACCTCAGGAGCAGCGGAAAGGACCTCGTCGCCAACCACCTGCTGTTCTACATCTTCCACCACGTGGCGATCTTCCCGCCGAAGCACTGGCCGAGAGCGATAGCCGTCAACGGCTACGTGAGCCTTGAGGGTATGAAGATGAGCAAGAGCAAGGGACCGCTGCTGACGATGAAGAAGGCTGTCGAAACCTACGGAGCCGACGTGACTCGCCTCTACATACTGCACGCAGCCGAGTACGACAGCGATGCGGACTGGAGAAGCAGAGAGGTCGAAGCCTTGGCGAGGCAGCTCAGGAGGTTCTACGAGATCGTAGCAGAGAACTACCTTCGAGAGCCGTCACAGTTGAACGAGCTCGACCGCTGGCTTGTGAGCAAGTTTCAGAGGATCGTGAAGGAGACAAGGGAAGCTATGGACAGCTTGCAGACCCGTAGAGCCGTAAACGCGGCGTTCTTCGAGATGATGAATATCGTACGCTGGTACCTCAGGAGGGGCGGTAAGAACCTGTCGCTGATCCTCGACGACTGGATAAAGCTCCTCGCGCCGTTCACCCCGCATATCTGCGAGGAGCTCTGGCACATGAAGCACGACACGTTCGTCAGCCTCGAAAGTTACCCCGAATACGACGAGAGCAAAATCGATGAAGAGGCGGAAGCCGTCGAAGAATACCTGATGAGGCTGATAGAGGACATAAAGGAGATCAAGAAGTTCGCTAAGGGGGCGAAGGTTGCCTACGTAGCCGTAGCGGACGAGTGGAAGGTGAGGGTTGCGAGGGTCGTCGCCGAAAGCGGTAGCATAGGCGAAGCTATGAAGAGGTTGATGAGCGACGGGGAGCTGCGGAGGAGAGCTAGAGAAGTTTCGAACCTCGTCAAGAAGCTCTTCGAGGAGAAGACCATGATCGTGGACGAGGAGAAAGTCATCAGAAGCAACGCCGACTTCATAGAGGCTGAAACCGGACTCAAAGTCGTGCTCGACGCCTCCAAGGTTCCCGAAGACAAGCTGAGAGCTGCGATTCCCGGAAAGCCGGCGATATACGTCGTATGATCCTCGTGGACTTCAGGGAGCCCGAGAGGATAGAGGAAAAGCTGAGAGCTCTGGGTGTGCTGACCAAGAGAAGATCGCTCGAAGTCGGGGACTACGTGATCAGACACTCCTCATTCGAGATCGCCGTCGAGAGAAAGGAGGCGAACGACTTCCTGAACTCCATCATTGACGCGCGTCTCTGGAGGCAGATCCACGCGCTGAAGGAGAGGTACAAGCTGTCGATACTCGCGATAGTCGGCGACCTCGAAGAGGCTTTGAGTTTCAGAAACTTCAGGAGGAACGCCGTTATTGCTGCTATTGTGACGATACCCGTAAAAACCGGCGGAAGTGTTTCCCCGATTTTCTTTGCAAACGAGGACGACTTCTGCTACGCTCTGAAGACAATCGAAGAGAAGGTTTCGAAGGGGGAGTTCTTCGTAGTTCCGAGGGTCGCGAGGAAGGAAAACCCGCAGGTGGCGATGCTGACGGCAATTCCCGGTGTTGGAGAAAAGCTAGCCGTGGAGCTTCTGAAGCGCTTTGGGAGTGTGCAGAGGGTCGCCAACGCGAGCGTCGCGGAGCTTATGCGCGTGGACGGTGTTGGGGAGAAGAAGGCAAGGACAATAAGGGACTTCTTCGCGAGGCGTTTCGAAGTTCAGTAGATGCCGAAGTCGAGGTCCCTATCCTGAACGTAGTTCTTGCCCAGCCTGAGGGCTATTTCGGCTTTCATAAGCTCCCTTCCGAGGTAGGCTGCGTGGTCGAGTCTGGAAACGAGTTTGTGCCTTAGAACCGTGTCCAGTATTTCCTTCGCTCTCCTTCCGCAGATTACGAACTTCTCGTGCTCGCAGTAAATTTTACCGTCCGCGATGTAGATGTAGAAGTCCCCGCAGGGATCGCGGAAGAATTCCCTGCTCTCCTCCGCATCAACGCACACCTTCGCTTCCGGCTCTGGGTAGCGGAACTTCTCCTTGACTACGAGGAGCGAAAAGCCCGCATCCTTTGGTGGTGAGTTCCGGAGCTTTGCAGCTTTAGCCAAGTAAGTTGCTATCTTCAGTTCCCTCACACTTCCGACGGTCTTGCTGCTAGCCTCGGTCGTAAAGAGGAGGTTGCAACCTATTTCCTCGGCTATGAAAGCGAGTAGGGCGTTTATCCCTATCGAGTCCGCGTCGCACAGCTCCGTTACGTTGCCGACCCCGAAGAGTAGCGGCGTTTCGCTGTCGAGCTTGCGGTACTCAACGTACCTCAGTATCGACTCAGCCGTCCTCAGCGGCGCGTCGAGTATAGGGTCGGCGATCACCTTCTCGGCCCTCTTTTTAGCTCTCTCGACGAGTTTTTTCAGCTCCGCGACGTTTCTGGAAACTACCACGACTGCCTGATCTTCCAGGAGCTCTATCGCGTCGAAGTTCTCCGAAGACAAGCTCATGACCATGTCCACGCCGTGCTTGACGCCGATCTCTATTGCCTTCTTGCTGAACGTGTCCACGCTAACGGGTTTCGGCGAGGCGTCGACGAGTCTCTTGACGGCTTTGTTCACGAAGTCTGCGTCGAATTCGATGGGTATTCCTAAGTCGATCACGTCCGCGTCGGCGTACCTGTCTATCCAGCGCTCCACTTCGTCGACGCTCGAAAGCCTCGCTATTTCGGCTACCACTTTCATTCTGCTGTCTCCGCCTATCGCGACGTCTCTAAGTCTGAAAGTGCAGCTCTCTTCGAGTCTTTCGATCTCAGCTCTGATCTCTTCGATCGCAGCTGCATTTATTAGCCTGCAAGCCGGGATTTCGTGGGAGAACTCCACCTCCCCGACGAACTTCAGGACACGCTTCAAATCGTAGGCGTGGATCGGACCGAGCCTTATCTTCACGCCCTTCTTCTTCTCCAGACTCCTCCAGTCGTTTCCAGCCGTAAGTCCAGGGACGAGGACAAGGTCGTACCGGCTCAGGTCAACTTCTTCGAGGTGTTTCGGGGTTATGAAAGCTGCTACGTCGATGTCGACGACGAGAACGTCTGCTCCTTCGCCGTACTTCCTCACGAGCTTCTCCGCAAGCCTTCCGGTTACGAGCAGTACCCTCATCTCACGAGCTTCGCAACCTCCCTCGCGTGAGCCCTTATTATGTCCCCCTTCGTTATAAGCCCTACGAGCCTGCCGTCGCTGACAACCGGGAGTCTCCCGATGTTGTTGCTGACGAGTTTTACCAAAGCATCTTCGAGCGTCTCGTCCGGCGTTACCGTTACCACATTCCTCGTCATGACGTCAGCAACCTTCGTTTTCGCCCTCTCTTCCACCGGGACCCTTTCCACGTCCTCGAAGGTAATTATTCCCACAAGCTCGCCGTCGCTTACAACCGGAAAGCCCATGTGCCCGGTTTTTTCAATAAGTTCGAGAACTTCGAGAACGCTGTTCTCGGGCTTAACGGTGATGACACGTTCAGCCGGAACCATCGTCTCCCTCACCTTCACGTTCTCCAGCACGTCTACACTAAGCTCCATTCTGTGCGCCGGACTTTCGGCTCTCGTAGCCACCTGCTCGGAGTATATGGTTATATCGCCCGTCAGCATGTAGGAAATAGCGACCGCCGCCATACCGGGGAATAAGAGCTGGTAGTTCTGGGTCATCTCGCATATCATTATCAGGACAGCAAGAGGTGCTTTGGATATACCGCCGAACAGCGCTATCATTCCTACAGCCACGAAAGCCGGCACGTCTTGTATCTCCACGATGCTCGGCGCGAGCTCGTGCATGGCGAGCCCGAAGGCTCCTCCGACGCAACCTCCTATGACGAGCCCGGGTGCAAAGACGCCTCCGCTTCCGCCGCTGCCGATAGTAAACGAGGTTGCGATTATCTTAACGATCGCGAGAACCAGGAGGACTTCGAAGGGTAGCAGGTTGTGCATAGCCAGCTGGAGGAATCCGTAACTCATGCCGAGCGCTCCGTAACCGGCTGCCGGGTCGATAAGCTTCGCAACAGCGATAACCACTAAAGCTGTCAGGAGCGCTCCGAACGCCGGCTTGAGGTGGACCGGAAGGTTGAAACGCTCGAACAACTTTGTAAAAGCTCTCTGGGATCTGTAGAAACAGAAGACGTAGAGAATGCCAAAGGCTGCACAGACAACGCCCTCGAGCGCGAAGATCGGGATCTGAACGGCGTCGATGTGAACTTCCGGGAAGTCGAAGACTGGCTGATAACCGTCGAAGGTGCAGAAGACTATGTATCCCGTGACGGACGCTATAAGGCTCGGAAAGAGAGCTTCGACTTCGAAGTCGCGCTTGTAAAGTATCTCTGTCGAGAGGATGGCTCCTCCGAGTGGAGCCTTGAATATGCTTCCAACGCCAGCTCCGATTCCCACCGCCAGAGCGAGGCGTCGATCCCGGACGCTCAGCTTGAAGACCTGAGCAAAAAGGGACCCTAATCCGGCTGCTATCTGGGCTATCGGTCCCTCTCTTCCAGCGCTTCCACCGCTGCCGATCGTTATTGCCGACGCGATCGTCTTTATCAGAGGGATTCGCGCCCTAATCTTACCCTCAGCCTTGTGGAATGCTCTGATGGCTGCATCCGTTCCGTGACCTTCCGCTTCTGGAGCAAGGCTGTAAACGATCGCACCCGACACAAACCCGCCGACAAGCAGCGAAATCACGAGTTTGAAATCGTCTGGAGGCGACCATCCTCCGACTTCGCCAGCTGGCGGCGGGTTGAATTCTGCGAATTTTACGAGGAAGAGCTCGGTAGTGAACTCCAGCAGCAGGTAGAACGCTACTGCACCAGCTCCGGCTACGAGCCCTATCAACACGCCCAGTATGCTCCAGCGGGCGAAGTTGTTCAGCGCTTGAGGCATTCAGAAGTGAGGTCGGTTCTGGATTTTTACGGGTTACGAAACTTTCACATATCTCGGCAGCTACGGGCTGCGATGAGAGTGCTCGTCGTCGACGCGGGGGGGAGGGGTAACGCCATAGCTCACGCTTTTTCGAGGAGCGAAAAGGTAAGAGAAGTCTATGTAGCTCCCGGCAACGCTGGAAGCGAGTTCTTCCCGAAGTGCAGAATAGCGGAGCTTGACGGGAAGAGAATACCATCGATAAGGTCGATAGAGGAGATAGTAGAGTTCGCCAAGAGGGCGGAGGTCGACTTAGCGTACGTTGGTCCGGAGGAACCGCTCAGCTTGGGCTTGGTCGACAGACTTGAGGAGGAGGGAATACCAGCGGTGGGTCCGCGGAGGAGGGCTACGATAATCGAGGCAAGCAAGTGCTGGGCTAAGGATTTTCTGGCAAAGATAGGCGTGCCGATCCCGAGGTATGCGAACTTCGACGACGCGGAGGAGGCGAAGGAGTACATCAGGGAGAACTTCGAGGACGGGATAGTCGTCAAGGCAGACGGTCTTGCGGCTGGAAAGGGGGTCTACGTATGTGAATCCGTCGAAGAGGCTCTGAAAGCCGTCGAGGAGATAATGGTTCAGAGGAAGTTCGGAGAGGCTGGAAAGAGGATAGTCGTCGAGGAAAGACTCAGGGGGATAGAGGTCGCCTTCACGGCTATAACAGACGGAAGAACGGTAAAGCCGTTCGGTCATGCGAGGGACTACAAGAGGGCTTTCGACCCGGGAGACGTGGAGGGTCTGAGGGAGTACTACATGGGTCTCTGGAGGAGGTTTCTGACGAGGAGTGAGGTCGAGAGGTTATACAGAGAGGGGAAGCTGCTGAATCCGAACACAGGCGGGATGGGTGCCGTGAGCCCGCACCCTCACGTGAGCGAAGAGGTCGAGAGGAAGATAATGAAGGAGGTCGTGGAGCCGATAGTCAAAAACTACAAGGACTTCGTGGGCGAGAGGTTCGTCGGTGTTCTCTACCCGGTAATTATGCTCGTAAGGGAGGAGGACGAGCTCGTCCCGAAGGTTCTCGAAGTAAACGTCAGGGACTGCGACCCCGGTGCGCAGGCGAAGCTGCCCCGCCTGGAAACGGATATGGCGGAGATAGCCTCAGCCGTCGTGAACGGCGAGCTCGAAGACGTCGACATAACTTTCAGCAGCGACTACTGCGTAGCAGTCTGCGCAGTCAGCGGGGCTCTGAAGGGGAGAGAAGGTCTCAAGCCCGGATACCCGGCTGACCACTACACGAGCCAGCCGATAAGCGGAATAGAGGAGGTTTTGAAGGAGGCTCTGATCTACGCGAACGGTATAGCGAAGAGTAACGGCTACGTAACCACCGGCGGCAGAGTCCTCACGGTCGTCGGAAGAGGTGCGACGCTTGAAGAGGCCAGGAAGAGAGCTTATTCGGCGATCGAAAAGATTAGCTTTCCCGGAATGAGGTACAGAAAGACGATAGGTCTCGACGTCGAATGAAGACGGTCTACCTCTTCCTGTCCATTCTGACCGTGCTCGTTCTGTCGAGAAGGATCGGCATAGGGGTAGCCCTCTTCCTGGGCTCCATTCTGCTTTCTATCCTCCTTGGAACTCCACAGGCTTTTTTTGAGAGCCTTTTAAGCCTCGAAACAGCTCGAATTCTTCTGATCGTTTTTCTCGCCTTCAGCCTCGGCAACGGGATGGCGGAAGCCGGACTCCTCGACAGGATTTCGCAGACTTCTATGAGGACATTCGGCAACCTCAGCTACGTCTTCATACCGCTCCTCGTCGGTCTCCTCCCGATGCCCGGCGGAGCACTGATTTCAGCCGTTATGCTCGGTAAGACCGTG
The DNA here is from genome assembly GCA_040514265.1 of Archaeoglobaceae archaeon. Taxonomy (GTDB): domain Archaea; phylum Halobacteriota; class Archaeoglobi; order Archaeoglobales; family Archaeoglobaceae; genus WYZ-LMO2. The sequence continues at coordinate 26,822 of JBEVCD010000014.1, forward strand.
AGCGACGCTGAGAAGGTAACTTTTCTGAACTACTGGTACAGGCACATCTGGGTCCCGTTCTGGCCCCTTTATCCAAGCGTCGTCATAGGCTTAGCCGTCGTAGAGGTGAGTTACGCATCCTACGCATCGGCGACGGTTTACGTAGCTCTTGCGGCGCTCCTTTCGGGTCTGTTTGCCGTAGAAAAGTTCAAGTTGGAGTTCAGCAGGGAGCTGCTCTCGCTGTTCAGGGACTTCTATCCGGTACTGCTGCTTATACTGCTCGCAGCTATTCTGAAGTTAGACTTGGTAATCGCGCTGCTCGCGGCGATTACCTCGCTCCTAGCTTTTCACCGCAAAGCGGTCGGAGGCTTCAGGAAGGCTGCGGACTGGAGGATCATGTTTCTCGTCGCTGCGGTGATGGGGTACAAGGGCGTTATAGAGTCGAGCGGTCTGGCTGCAGAATTTCTGAACGACCTCTCATTTCTTCCTCCAGCTCTAGCCGCTGCGATCTTCAGCTTCACGGTTGGCTTTGCGACGGGAATAGAGATGAGCTACTCCTCCGTAGCGCTCCCACTGCTCGTCAGCTTTACGGGCGTCGGCGAGTCGCTCGTGAGCGATAACCTGATGCTCGTCGTAGCTTTCGGCTTTCTCGGAGTCATGCTATCACCTCTGCACCTCTGCCTCGTCTTGACAGCTGAACACTTCAAAGCCGACCTCCTGCGGGTCTACCGCTACCTCCTGCCAGCGTCACTCTTAGTGTCGATAATTACGATAATTAACTTCATGATCTAGAGGGACATAAAACAAAAAATTTTTAAGCTAATAAAAATCTTTGAGTGTATGCGTGTCGTCCACCTAATACTTGCCGGCGAGAGACCAAGTGTGATACTCGACGGGATCAAAGCCTCCGGTTACCCGATACACGGTGCTTACGTGTTCTACGAGGATGAAGAATCGAAGAAAATAGCCGAGAACGTCAAGAAGGTTCTGTCGTCGCTGATAGACATCGAAACCGTGCAGATACCGAGCGGCGGCGTTTACGCTGCTGTGTGGGAGATTCTGAAGGCTGCCAGAAGAGAGAAGGACGCCGGAGCCAAGCTCGTCCTCGGCGTGGCGACGCATTCAAGGAGGCTCGCAATGGCAGCGGTTGTCGCTGCTCAAATAGCCGGCGGCGATCTGATAGTTTTCAGAGAGGACGGTATCGAGAAAATAGCGACTCCGCCGATCTCGATGGTTAATGAGGACAAGATGAAGATCCTGAGAGTCCTCGAAAGCGAGGGAGGGGAGGTAGACTCGATAAACAGGCTGATCGAGCTCATAGAAGGAAAAGTTTCCGACCAGAAGAGGTACATGGCTCAGAGGGCAAGGATGAGTTACCACCTGAACGGACTCGAAGAGGACGGCTTGGTGGTTACCGAGAGGAGGGGCAAGAACCTCAGGATCAGCCTCACGGAGCTCGGGAAGGCGTACGTGATAATGTTCGGATAACTATGCTGTCGGTTCTGATCGTAGCCGAGGAGCCCTCGCTCTACAGGGAGCTCGAAGAGTGCCTGATTAACGACTTCCAGCTCGAATTCGCCACCCGCCTGCCAACGAACGTTGTCGATCTGAACAGAATCGAGTTCTCGTTCGAAGTCGTTTTCTACCTCAAGCAGCTCACTTACGCCGAGCTACCCTCGGTTTTGAGGTTGACAAAGCAGAAGGTCATGATCTTCGAGATACACAGCGAGGAGAACTTTCCGGTGAAAGTTTCGAAGCTCGTTCCCGTGGCTGAAAGGGTCGTGCTCAGAGCTTCAGCTATGAGGGGGAGAATAGAGTACTACAGGGGAGTCGACGAGATCGCAGCTCTCAACGCCAGGCACATGGAGTGCGAGGAGAATGCGGAGGTCATACTGAACGGAGACGCGACGATGAAGGCTTACATCGGCGACATAGTCTTCAGAGTCGGAAAGAACATAGTTTTCGGTGTGAGGAAGGATAACGTAGCCGTTTTTTCGGCTGACGTATTCTCCAACGAACCGATGAGCGAGGGAGACAACTGCAGGTTTCTGAAGAACCTTCTATCCTCGATGCTCGGCAGTGCGGAGCTCATGTAAAATTTTATCTTTGAGTTCGCGAACCATTACTATGGTACGCGTAACTTGGCTCGGACACGCGGCTTTTCTGATAGAGGGGAGCAGGAAGGTTCTGATCGACCCCTTCCTGAGCGGGAATCCGATGGCTGCGAAGAAGCCCGAGGAGGTAGATGCGGAGTTCATCCTCATCACCCACGGACACGGCGACCATCTAGGCGATGCCGTGGAGATTGCCAGGAGGTGCAAAGCCAAGATAGTGTGCATCCACGAACTTTCGAGATTTCTCAGCAAAACCGGGGTTGAGGCGATAGGCATGAACATCGGTGGAACGGCTCGTTTCGAGGGCGTTTCTTTCACGATGGTTCCGGCGCTGCATTCAGCGGACGTCGAGGACGAAAAGGGGAACATCGTGAGCGCGGGCGATCCTGTTGGTTTCGTCGTCAGTATGGATGATGTTAAAATCTACCACACCGGCGACACCGGCGTTTTCCTCGACATGCAGCTGATAGGCGAGCTTTACAAGCCAGACATCATGCTGCTACCGATAGGGGACTTCTACACGATGGGCATCGACGAAGCTGTGAAAGCTCTCGAACTCGTCAAACCGAAGGTGGCTGTGCCGATGCACTACAACACGTTTCCGGTCATACAGCAGAACCCCGAGGACTTCGTAAAAGCTGTTGAAGCTGCAAGGCTGAATGTAAGAGTTGTGGTGCTGAAGCCGGGGGAGAGTTTCGAGTATCCTTAAAAATTTTTTAAGCGAGCTTGGTGAACCAGCTCTTCAACAACTCGAACTGCTCGTGCGTGTTTATGACGTTGCTGTCCATCGGGGATTTGAAGAAGAACGACAGCTCCTTAACAACGCCGCTAACACCCTTCTTCTTCGCGAAGAGTAAGAAGCGGGCGATGTCGAGGACGAGCGGTGCTGCAACTATAGCATCTATTGCGTCCCAGATGAAGTAGAACTTCATCAGCTTTCCGAGGAAGCCCTTGAAGTGTATGAAGTCGAAAGCCGTTTTGTTGTCGACGAGCGAGGGGAAGTACTGTATCTCGGTTATGCTGTAGGGCGAATACCCTAGCAACTTTTCGAGCACCTTGTCCTTGCTCAGAACCTTACTCTCCTTGTTCTCCTTCACGGACAGAACCTTTCCGTCGTAGTCGCCGAGGATGTTGTAACTCATCCAGCCGACGATTTCCAAGTTTCTGTACGCGAACATCGGGGCGAGTGTGGTCTTCACGAGTGTTTCTCCGGTCTTCCCGTCGTTACCGGCGTGAGGAACTCCTTTTTCTTCCGCCAGCTGCTTGAGGGCTGGTATGTTCGATCCGACGCTCGGTGTAAAGTTCGCGTAGGGTATGCGGTTTTTGATCGCCACGTACGCGTACAGCATGCTCGCGGTCGCAAAATCTTTACGATCTTCGGCTATCATCCTCTCGAAACCTTCCAGGCTTCCGTGGTACTCCTCGCTGTACCTCGGCAGAGGCTCGGTTGATGCGACGTTTATCATTACCGTCTCATCGTCGGCGAAGGACTTTAAGTCGCTCTCCAGTCTCTCCACGATCTCCTCAAGCTTCAATCCTTCATCTTCGAGTGTCTTTATTTCTCCCAGCTCCCTTATTCCGGCGCCGCAGTTGAGGGCTGTCCCCTTCCTAGCCACTATAACTTCGAGCTCTTCCCTCACTTCTTCCAGCAACTCCCTGTCGAAGTGTCTGTTCATCTCCCAGTGCTCCTTTGCAGCTTCGTACGCGTTCGAGAGCAACCTTATGTCGTGTCCCCCGAACTCGAACTCGAAGGGGACGTAGTCGTCTATTTTGGAAAACACGGGGAGCGCGGAAACTAAACCCGTTCTGTCAGATAGTTCTCTTTCTATAGCCTTCGCACCGACCATCGCAGTTGTAGAGACGATACCGTAAGCACCAATAAGCCAGATCTTCATTTTACCACCTCCTCGAATTTTAAGTGTTGGGGAATTTTGGAATCACGATATTTAAAGGTAATCTTTGTAAGTCTCCAGAGCCCTTGCTACGAGGTTCGCGGCACTCTCGGCATCTCTCAAGTCCACGACTTCCACCGGGCTGTGGATGTAACGTGCCGGAACGCTGACGACGCCCGCGGGAATTCCGTGCTTCGTGAGGTTTATCGCCGTCGCATCCGTCGTGCCACCCTCGGCTACCTCAAGCTGGTAAGGTATCTGGAACCTCTCAGCCGTCTCGCGAAGCCATCTCAGCACTTTTGGCGAGGCTATTAGTCCTCTGCCGGATGCATCGACGATCGTTATCGCCGCTCCGTTCCCGAGCTTTATGTCCATGTGCGCCGCATCTCCGCCCGGGAAGTCCGTAGCGGGACACGTGTCGATGGCTATAGCCGCCTCGGGCTCTATGGCAAAAGCCGAAGTTCTAGCTCCCTTCAGCCCTACCTCCTCCTGCGTCGTTGCGACAGCGTATACCGTAGCGTCGCTCTTCGTTCTGCGCAGAGCCTCGATCATAACGGCAACGCCGACCCTGTTGTCGAAAGCTTTTCCCGTAATCCTTTCCCCAGCAAGCCTTACAACCTCCCTGTCTACAGCCACCGGGCTTCCGATTTCGATGCCTAGCTGCAGAACTTCGTCCCTGCTGCTCGCTCCGACGTCTACGAACATGTCCTTTATTTCGACGGCTTTCCTCCTCTCCTCGTCCTTCATCAGGTGCGGGGGCTTGCAACCGATCACGCCGTAGACCTTCTTTTTGCCGTAGATCACGACTCTCTGCCCCAAAACTATCTGCGAAAAGTGTCCGCCGATCGGGGTGATCCTTATGAAGCCCTTCTCGTCTATGTGCTTGACGACGAAGCCTATCTCGTCCATGTGGGCTGCTATCATGATCTTCCTCTCACTCCCGTTCTTCACGCATATGAGGTTCCCGAGCGCGTCGCTCCTTATTTCGTCGACGTAGCCTTCAAGCTCGGCTTTCACGATGTTCTTCACTTCATCTTCGAAACCGCTAACTCCACAAGCATCGCTGAGCCTTTTTATGAGCTCGAACATCTCGACCACCTACTCCAAAACCGCGTGCCTCATTTCGAGGTCTTTTTCGGTCAAGCTCTTCCTCGCCATGATCTCGGCTACGAGCGCGTCGAGGAAGACCATCGCCATGAGCTCGAACATCGTTCCGAGCGGCGCGAGGCGCGAGACGTCCTCGTCCCTCTCGTCCTTGAGTTTCCCTCTGATTACTACGACGATGTCAGCCATGTCTGCGAGCGTAGACTTCTCCCTCCCCGTTACTGCTACGAGTTTCGAACCTATCATTTCCTTAGCTTTCTTCGCTATGTTAACGACCGATGTCGTCTCGCCGCTTCCGGAGATCGCTATCAAAACGTCTTCAGCCTTTATTCTCGGAGTTACAGCCTCACCTACGACGTAGACTGTATATCCGAGGTGCATGAGCCTCATGGCGAAGGCTTTCGCGACGTAACCGCTTCTTCCAGCCCCCATAACGAAGATCGAGTTCGCGGACTCTATAGCCTCTATCATCCGCTCGACGGAGTCGAAGTCTATGGACCTCTTGAGGTTGTTTACGTGAGCCGACACGAGGTCGAGGAACTTGAACAACGTTTCCTTCGGCATGTTTCCCCTTCCGGGTCTACTGAATTTAAATCATATCAGTTTGAAACCGAAGAGCACGTTGAAGACTACGTAGGCTATCAGCGTCATTATGAAGGAGTGCTTCGCCCCCGCTGAAACGCTCCCTTCTCCCATCACGCCGGCTACGAGTCCGGCGAAAAGCCCCTGGAATATCGCCGCGTGCATGAAGACGTTCCTGTAAGTGTAGACGTCCACACTCTGCAGCAGTGTGAACTGCGAAGCTGTAGCCTGAACCTTTGCGGCACTTTCTGCAAGTGTTGATAGAAACGTAGAGGATATCACGTAAACGATGCCTATGAACACGAAGAACGCTATGTAGACTATTATTACGTATGCGAACATGTTCATGGCTCTCTCCCTCCTCATGAGCTCGGCGTTGCTCGCATCCTTCGCGGATATCATCAGAACGTCCGTAACGTTGCCCGTCGACTTCAGCGCCTCGTTCAGCAGCGTGACAGTTCTGGATATCTCGAAGACTCTCAACCTGTTGGCGAATCGGACGAGTGCGTCGCTCAAGCTCACACCCCAGTCGAGGTTGGCTTTTATCTTCGCTATCTCCTTCTTCAGAGGACTCGTGTCCGTTCTGGCGAGCATCTCTATAGCCCTGTATATCGACATGCCGCTCTCGTTAGCCGACGCCAGCTTGTTCAAGAATATCGGCGTAAGCCGCAAATAAAGCCTTTCTCCCCTCCTTCCGAGCTCGTAGAATAGAGAGAACGGTGCGATAGCAACCATGAGCGCGACGAATATGTAATCGTCGAAGTTGAAGAACCAAGTTTTCAAGTCTGCTCCCGGATAGTAGGGATTCACGAGGAGCCCGTAGACGACGATCATAATGGCTAGCGGCAGCGAGAAAGCGAAGGTGTAGTAGGGGTTTTCTACGAGTAGCCTGAACGGGTTCTTGAGCTTCTGCCTGAACCTCCACCTGTCCACGAGCTTCCTTATCCTCTTCAGATCTTCCAGATTCGCGCTGCTGCTCCTAGGCTTGTAGACGTACCTCTCCCTTAGCAGCGGAGCTTTGCCGGCGTGTCCGGGTGTGAGCAGCTTTATGATCATCGCGAACATGAATGAGCCTATCGGGATTACGAAGTATATGATCGAAAATAGCGCGACGTCGTTTGCCTGTCCAAGGACGGACATAACAGTCATGACGATTATGAGAAACAGGGGTCCCGCGACGAGGGCTGTTATGTAGGTCTCAGCCATCAAGCCGAGGAATTCGAGGAAGCTCTTCTGATCCTGCCTAGCCCTCTCGAAGTAGAACTCCGCTCTCTCCTCGAAGTACGCTGTAACGTCTCCTCCGCTGTCTATTATCGTTATGAGCCCGTGAAGGAACTCCCTGAAGTTTTGAGAGGGTGAGAACTCGATGGCGTTGGCTAAAGCCGTCCTCATGTCCCTTCCAAGACCCTCTATTTCCCAGACTATTCGGGAAGCTTCCCTCGAAACCTCGCCGTAGACCTCGTGGTTTTCGGCGAGGGCTTTGAATATCTGCAGAAGGTTCATACCGCCTTTGCTGAGCGAGTACATGAAAGTTATCGCATGCGGCAGAACGCGGTCTATCTTGCTCTTCCTGTCGCTTATGACTGTGGAGGGGTATATCGCAAAGAGTAAGTTGCCGAGGTAGTAGAGACCGAGCGAGATCATCACTGCCAGTATCGCCGCGTAGACGAACTCCCTAACTCCCAGCCAGAAGCTCCTCACGGGTTCTGGAGGTGCTATCGGGAACAGCGGGGGTATTCCGATGAACCTCACGAGGATGTAAGCGAGGATTATCCCGATTATCGCACCGATCAAGCCGAATATTATGGAGAACATCCTAGCCGTCGCTATGTACATCTCTGGCGGCATCGAGATCGCAGCCCTCTTCAAGGCTATTTCGAGGTCAAAGTACTTCTCTCGCTCCCTCCTTATAGCGTCGCCGAAAAGTCTGTATCCCAGATACGTGAGGGCGTTTGACTCCTTGAACATATCAACTACCTCCGATCATCTCCAAAACCTTGTTGGGCTTGCTCTGGTATGTGTGGATTATGTTTGCGACTTTCCTGAACTCCCTGATGTTGTGTTCGACCATAAACTCCAGAACTCTCCTCCTCCTTTCCAGCTCCTCCTGCAGCTCCCTCAT
>JBEVCD010000015.1:0-33504 GCA_040514265.1 Archaeoglobaceae archaeon
AGCGTAGTTGAATCTGTTTTTTCTTCGCTTAAGCAGAGGATCAAGATTTTCTTCTACTCTATTACTGCAAGCTGTTCATTCTTCACTACAATCGGTTAAGGTGTTTGGGCTAAGTGGACAGGTCCCTTCAAAAGCGCTGCAAGATTAATATACATGGACCGGTGGGGATTTGAACCCCAGGCCTTCGCCATGCCAAGGCGACGCTCTACCAGGCTGAGCTACCGGCCCGTCGTTCTAATCTTCCTCAGTTTCAGCTTATAATGTTTACCGTCGAGCGCATGTTAAAGATAAAACGGATTTGTTTATGATGTACCCTCGCAATTTGACAAGGCTCTCTCAACGTCTGCGGCAGGCAGGTTTTTTAGAACATCGTTACAAATAGCTTAAAGATGGAGTCCGGAAGTGGGTCGCTATTCCGGGAATCCCTGCATTTAAACTCTGCGCTCTAAGTGGACATTTCCGGCGAGGAAACCGTAAATTATTTAAGCGACTCAGGGAAGCAGAGAGAGAGGAGGTGAGGAGATGCCAGAGCTTGAGGTTAAGGGCAAGAAGCTCAGGCTTGACGAGGACGGTTTTCTGCAGGACTGGGAAGAGTGGGACGAGGAGGTTGCGGAAGCTCTAGCCAAGGACACCCGCTTCAGCCCGCAGCCGATAGAGCTGACTGAGGAGCACTGGAAGATAATAAGGTATCTCAGAGACTACTTCCTGAAGTACGGCGTAGCGCCACCGATAAGGATGCTCGTGAAGTACTGCAAGAAAGAAGTGAACCCGGACTGCAACCTCCAGTACATTTACAAGCTCTTCCCGCAGGGTCCTGCGAAGGACGCCTGCAGAATCGCCGGATTGCCCAAACCAACCGGCTGTGTCTAACCTTCTCTGATTTTTTTAGCCAGAGCCACGAACCTCTCGGCTGCGTCTCTCTTCGACAGAAAGTGCAGATGCAGGTAGCAGGCTAGCGTGTTTTCAAGGACTACTCCGTCCCTCTTTCCGTCTATACCGTGCCCCCTCTCGACTGCGAACGCGAAGTTCACGTTCCCTTTGATTTCCGGCTTGGAGTAGTGAAACTCGTGTCCGAGCAGTTTTTCTCCCCTAGCCGCAACGACCGTATCCCTCACCGCCGTGTAGACGCAGTAGCCCTGAGCCTGAAACTTCTCGAACATCCTCGTCTTCAGCGGCAGAAATCCGACCATCTCGTACTCGCAACCGTTCACCTCTATCGACTCGCCGAGGTACATAAGACCGCCGCATTCCGCGTAAACTGGCTTACCGCTGCTGCAGAAGTCGTAAATTTGATTTCTGAGTCTTTCGTTCCTTTCGAGCTGCTCCGCAAAAACTTCGGGGAAGCCCCCTCCTATGTAGAGGGCATCGACGTCTGGGAGCTTTTTGTCCTCCATTGAATCCACGAACACGAGTTCAGCTCTCTTGGCGAGCTCCTCCAAGTTTTCGGTGTAGTAGAAGGAGAAAGCCCTGTCTTTGACCACTCCAACCCTGACGTCCCGGCTGGAACTTTCGGCGTCTTCGAAGTCCAGATCAAGTGGAGGCGCTCTGCTCGCTACGTCGACTATCGCCTCGACGTCGACAAACCTCTCGATAACCTCGGCGGCTCTCTCTATCACCTCCTCAACGTCCTCCCGCTCGTAGGCTGTTACCAGACCGAGGTGTCTGTAAGGCATGTTCACGTTGATGCGCGGAACGCAGCCGAGGACACGCATGCCCGCGAGCTTTGCAGCCTCGACGACACGCTCTCTGTGCCTCTCCCCACCGGCTCTGTTGAGTATTACGCCCTCTATCGCCACCTCCCTGTCGAAGAGCTTGTAGCCAAGCAGCATCGCTGCCAAACTTCTGCCCATACGCTCCACGTCGGCTACGAGGACAACTGGTGAACGCAGGATCTTCGCAACTTCAGCTACGCTCCCCTTCTCACCCCTCAGCTCGGCTGAGTCGTACAGACCGGTTTTCCCCTCTATGACCGCTATGTCCGCCCCTCTGCAGCCCCTCGCGAAGACCTCGTATATCGCTTTCCTGTCCAGCATGAAGCTGTCGAGGTTTCTCGACGCCCTTCTTGCTGCAAACGTGTGAAATCCGGGGTCGATGAAGTCAGGACCCACCTTGAATGGTTGGACGATGTAGCCTCTGTCGGCGAGACACCTCATAAGACCCATGGCTATCAAAGTCTTGCCGACCTTGCTTCTCACGCCTGCTACGATTATGCGCGGAATGTCCATACTTCGAAAGTTATAAATCCCTCTCTGGCTAAAGAGGTTTCCATGGACGAGTTCGAGTTCGAACCTGAGGATGTTGAGGAATTCGAATGCGACGATGAAGTGAAGCTTGCCAGGATATACGAGCTCACGAACAAGCTCATCTCTCTGCTCGATGAACTGAAGAGTTTCGAGCTGCGCGAAGCTGCGGCGCTCATGATAATCCGTGAACTGGTGGAAGACGACAAAATTCTGCTCGGACTGGCTACGAAGATGCTCCAGGACCTCAGCTACGGCTTCGAGAACGACGAAAGTTATGTCAGTTAGCCTCTGAAATCGGCAAACTCATCACCGCTCAGGGCTGTCTTTTCTTCATCGGCAAGCCCAATTTTTTTATCTCGGAGTTAAAGCTTCCGGTCTGACCAGCCGGAAGTTTATGAAAAGTGCTCCCACCAGTATGTTCGCGTGGTACGTTATAACCCTCCAGATCGCTACGAGGACACCCAGAAGGTTGTTCGGAACGAACTTCGAGTATAAGTAAGCCATGCTGACCTCCGCTATCCCGCTGCTTCCCGGCGTGAGGGGGACGAGGGATATGACCACGATCATGAGCTGTGCCGCGTAGGAGTACAGAAACTGGGGTTCGCTGTTGAACGCGAGAAGTATCAGGGAGGGAATCATGAAGCCAGCCGACCACATGGATATCGTAATTGCCACGAGCTGCAGAAGGTTTCTGGTGTTTCTGATTACCTGGAGCGCCGAGCTCCTGAAGTTTCTGAGTTCTTCACTTACCCTGCTTTCGACGTTTCGCCCGAACTTCGAAGTCAGTCTTCCGAGCAGCTTCGAAAACTTCGCTATCGACCTCTCGTCCTTCACGATGGCGTAGAGTATGTAGATGAAAGCCGCGAGGAACGAGGCAAAGATCGCAGCCACCTTCAGCCCCAGGCTTGAACTGAAGCCGGTTGCGATGACGAAGATGGGCAGAGCGGTGGCGAAGAAGACCGCGTCGAGCAATCTCTCGGTAACGACGATAAAAGTAGCCTCGCCGGCAGAAATCCCGGCATCGCTCAGCATTTTAACTCTAACCGGCTCTCCCCCGGCTGAGGACGGCGTTATCGCAGCCGTGAACATGCTCGCCATCGTTACCTGAAAGGCGTAGGCGAAGGGCAAACTTCTGCCGATGCCCCTCGCTATCACAACTATGCGCAGTGCCCATAGGAGCCAGAAGATTACCTGCATCAGGAATGCGAGGAACAGAAAAGGAAGCCTGGCAGCAGCCACGGCTTTCCAGGTAAATTCGGTGGTCGTGAACTCCAGTATTGCGAGCGTCGCCACGACGCTTATGAGCACGCCGAGTAGTGCTCTCATGCTACCGCCCGAGCATGGCTCTCATGACGTCGTGCTTCGTGATTATTCCGACTATCTCGCCGTCCTTAGCAACGAGGACGGCTGGAAATTCGAGTAGGAGCTTCACAATGCTGCTTATCGGCGTTCTCTCGTCGACGATCGGAGGGGGTGGTTCCATGACTTCCGAAACCTTTCTCACACCTTTTTCCTCGAATATCGCTCTGACTATTCTGTTCTCGGTCACGAGTCCGACAACCTTTCCTCCCTCCGATACCGGAATCTGCGAGATTCCGTGCTCTATCATGAGCCTCACAGCATCTTTGATACTCGTTTCCGGCTCCACGCTTATCACGGGCGAATTCATGAAGTTCGCAGCCTTCACCCGTCCTTCCAGCTCGTCTAGGACGTCGAGGATTTTCTTTAGGAGCGAAAGCTTTGGGTCGATCTTTCCGGACTCCAGCTTCGCTATCAGCGGCTGCGATACGCCTACGAGTTCTGCGAGCTTTTTCTGACTTATCCCCAGCCTCTTCCTCCTCCTCCTGATCTCCTCAATTTCCGGGAACATCAGTCGTATTCCCTCCAGGTCTTCCCGCACTTCGTACAGCGGAAGAAGCGAACTTCAGCCTCATCCGCTGCCCTTAGCTGTCTGAGCCACCAGTAGGCTTCGTTGTGTCCGCATGCCGGGCAGATCGCTCTGGTCGTGGGTAGAGTTCTTATCTCCTCACCCTCTATTACGGGCACGTCCTCCTTCTTCCTGTTCTCCCTGATGACGATGGGCTCGTTGCTCTCCGCTTCCTTCTCGAACCCGCACTTCTTGCACACAACTTTGTCGCCCACGTAGAACATTATGCTCTTACACTTCGGACAGAATTCCACGCAGCATCGCCTCCGCGTCTTTTATCATCTTCTCGTGATCGAAAGCGAGCTTCGGCAGCGAGTTCAGGTCGAAGAGAGCAACCTCCTTCGCGTCGCTACCAGCTCTGAGCTCGCCTCCAACCGGCAGAACTACGTAGCAAACGGACACGTAGTGCCCCCTCGGATCTCTGTTGGGGTCTGAATACACTCCGACGAGCCCGTGTATCTTCCCCTTCAAGCCCGTCTCCTCCTCGACCTCCCTCAGCACGGCTTCCTCGCAGCTCTCGCCGTACTCAACTATTCCTCCGGGAAGGGCGTAGTAACCCTTGAAGGGCTCGTTTAACCTCTTGACGAGAACGATCTTCCCCTCGTAGGGAATTATGGCGTCGACGGTGAGTGTTATGCACTTCATGGAATGAACAGTTCGCTCCGCTTCATATATCTTTTTGCCCTTTCAAAGCTCCATTCGACCGCTCCTATCCTCTGGAGGCTGTGGGCGTCGCTGCCGACGGTGTAGGGAATCCGGAACTCGTCGCAGAGTACGAGGAAATCACCTGGAGGAGTCTCGTGCGAGGAGTTTATTTCGACGGCGATTCCGTGTTCAGCCATGAGCTCAACGAGTCTCTCGTCGAGTTCCGCCATTCGCGTTTCGAATCCGAAGCGTTGCGAGAATGGATGTCCCAGGACGTCGAAGTCGCACGACTCGACGCACCCGATCACGCGTCTGTAGTACTCGATCCCGTCGACGAAATCGTGGACCGACGCTATTACGAGGTCGAAGGAGAAGTCCGGAAGGTGGATTTTGCCAGCCGCATCTATCCCGCACTCAACTCCGCTGTAAATCCTTATCCCGTAAGCGGAAGCTGCGTCGTCTATTTCTTCAAGTCTCCTCGCAGCCTTCCTCTCATCCAAACCCCTCGGATGTTCGACGCTGTGGTCGACGATGGCGATCATTTTCAACCCGGCGCTCTTCGCAACCCTCGCCACCTCGCGAACGTCGCAGCAACCGTCGGAATATTTCGAGTGAACGTGCAGGTCGATCATCTGCGCAGGAATTCGATCAGTGGCGTTATAAGATGCTTCGTGAATTCGAGTATCCCGGAACCTTCACTTATTATGCCCACCTTTAGGTTCCGCGAGATGAAGATGGCGAAGGTAACCTTTTCGTCGATCAAAACCACTCCGTGGCACACCTCGCCGTGCTCCCTCGCCCATTCGACTATCTCATCCTTCTTCTTGAACTCGTAACACTCCCAGTCGTTGCGGCAGTGCTGCGAGGCGTTCGAGGACACCAGCAGAACCTTTGCTCTTGAACTCCGCAGGACGTCGGCTACCTCTTTCGGAAGATAGGAGAGCACAGCAACGATGTTATTTGCATTCCTCACGAGGGACTTCAGCTTTTCCAACACGAGCTCCCCGCGGAATATCCTTATCACGTCTACCTCCGCGGACTGAAATTTAGGCAGCTCTCTTTTCACGAACTCCAGCGTCTCCTGCGTCTTTCTGGTGAGTATTTTTATTATCTCGTCAGCCGGGAGAGCTTTGAACCTCACGGGCTTCCCGAAGGATTCTACGAGTCCCCGCATCATGAGAGAATTCATGACGTCGTAAACCGAAGTCCTCGGAATCCCGCTGACCTCTGATATTTCTCTTGCGGTCATGGATCCGCGTGAAAGTAGGGCTATGAGGGCTCTGGCTTCGTATTCGCTCAGACCGAAGGTTTTCAGAGCCTCCACGAGGTTCATGGGTCGAGTGCTCGCAACGCTTAAATACTTTTAGTTGCTGCGACTACGACATGAGAGTAGCGTTACTGTTTCTCTTACTCCTCGCAGCCCCAGTTATGGCTCTGGATTACGAGGAGAAACCAAACGTCTCGGTGGCGAACGTCCTCGTATTCAACGAGTTCGCGCAGCAATTCGTCCCTACGAACCACGTCGGAAAGGGGGAGAAGATTGTCCAGATCCTGGTCTTCAACGACGCGAAGCGTGAGAAGCTCGAGTACGATGACGTGAACGAGGCTATGTTTTTCAGCGACGAGAGCGCTCTCTTCACAGCCTACAACGTCAGGTTCGAGCTCGAAGGTGACGGCGTCGAAGTTCTGACTCCTCCCGTCTACTTGCCAGCCCTCCCGCCGAAAGAGGTCAAAGCCGAACCTGTGCCGCTCACTTTCAGAGTGAAGTTCGTCGAACCGGGTGAGCACGAGCTGAAGCTCAAAGTTACGTACTTCATAATCGACGATGTTTACCTGGGACAGGCCTTTCCTCCAGTTCTCATGCCCAAAACTGACGTGACGAGCATATCTTACAGGATTAACGATCCGAACAACGCAACTGTTACAAACCAGACGACGCGGGAATACGTGGTAAAGCTACAGAGCTACGAAATAAAATTCGTCAGAGTCGAGAAAGAAGTTCGGCTGAAGTTCACAGTCGAAGAGGATGTAAGGCTCGAAATAGTCGATGCTGAGCAGAACGCCGTTTTTGGAATCGGGAAGGGCGAACTGAGGTTGAAGATAAGAAATGCAGGAGAAAAGGTTGCGAGGAACTCTTATCTCGTCGTCTCCCTCCCCAGGGGTTTCGGGTCGCAAACCCAAGCGTCCCCGGGTTTGCCGACGATGTCTATGCAGATTCCCATGCAGGTCTCGCAGATGCAGATGCAGACGCCGTCGAGCGGAGAGCTGCAGTACTTCGTCGGCGATCTGCAGCCCGGAGCCGTTAGAGACGTTTCGCTCCGCTTCGACGTCAGCGTAGAAGAACCCGGAAACTACACGCTGACGCTGAAGCTGCGCTACGTCGATGAGTTCGGAAACGTCAGGGAGACGAAGGAAGTCCCAGTCGGATTTCTGGTTGAGGAGAAGCCGAAGTTCAGCGTTGAAATTGTTAGTGGCGTGCACGTGAACTCGAAGGGGAAAGTGAGGGCGATCGTTAACTTCAACCGCGACCTCAAAGGTGTGAGCCTTGAACTGCGAACCTCGCCGCCACTCTCGGTCTTGAGCTCGGAGTGCTACATCGGCGACGTCGCGGCTGGCGAGGATTACGAGTGCGAATTCGTTGTTCAGGCTTCCGACGAGGCTTCGCCGACTACTTACCCTGCCGAGCTTGTCGTGAGCTTCGTGTCGGGAGGCGAGACCTTCGAACTCGAACCCGTTACAATCGGCATCGAGGTTAAGCCAAGAATAGAGTTCGGCGTGGAGGGATTAGCAAGCATAGCTGCCGGCGAGGAAGCGATCGTGGAATTTTACGTCGTCAATCTCGGCAACGTCAGCGTCAGCGATGCCACAGCCCGGCTGACGATCGTCGACCCCTTCAGCTCGACCGACGACACCGCTTACTTGGGCGACATGCAGCCGGGAGAGAAGAAGGTGGCGAGGTTCAAGCTAGCCGTAGACAGGGACGCTACACCTAAAGTTTACGGGCTCAACCTCGAAGTCAAGTACCGCGACGCCAGCGGGGAGTGGGTTTACAGCGAGCCGGTAAAAGCCCTCGTCGAAGTTCAGCCGGCTAAGCCACCCTACGGCATGCTTGCAGTGGTCGCGATTGTTCTGATAGCTGCGGTTGCATACTATCTGAAGAGAAGGTAGCATGCTGGAAAAGGTCGCGAAGTTCGTAACGGCGAGACCGGGATTGGTAGTCTCGGTGATTGCGGTAGTCCTGATGCTCTCCGCTGTCTCGTCTCAGAACGTTAAGCTGAGTTCCGGAACCGAGTCGATGTTCAGCGAAGACGACGTCGTCTACATGCGTTACAAGCTCTACCAGAAGGAGTTCGGCGTAAGCAGCGACAGCCTGTTTGTTTTCGTCAAAGGTGACGACGTCGTAAGCAGGGACGTCTACGAGTTGATGCTTGAGCTTCAGCGAAGGATAGAAGAAATCGAGGGCGTTGGGAGTACAGTCTCTCCAGCATCCGTAATCGTCGAAATCGCCGGTTACTTGCCAGCAGATGAAGCAGAGCTTGAGAGACTGAGCGACGTCTACGCGAAGGATCTGCTTCCGAAGCCGACGCTCGCGCTTATCGTCGTCTCGCTCGAAACCTCCGACAGGGATAGACAGAAGGAGATAGCGAAAGAGGTTGAAAGAGTTCTGGAGACGGCACAGCTCCCACCATCGCTCGAACTTCAGCTAACGGGCAGAGCTGCGCTGAGCATACAGATAGAAAGAGAGATCGTCCGGAGCCTCGGAATAACCATGACGGCTTCGATTTTAATGATGATCTTGATACTCTACCTCACTTTCAGCGGCGTCGTGAGGCGGAAGCTTACGGCTTTCATCCCGCTCATAATTTCCGTGATGTCTGTCCAGATTCTCTACGGCTTGATGCCTCTCCTCGGCATACCTCTGTCCGAGCACACGAACGGTGCTCTGCCCATGCTCATAGGGCTCGCGATAGAGTACGGTGCGCAGCTTCAGAACAGGTACGAGGAAGAGCGGCGCGAGGGTAGAAGGAGCGACGAGGCAGCCGTTATAGCGACGACACGAACGGGCTTGGCGATAGCGATGGCTCTGCTCACGACCGTGATAGGCTTCATGTCGATGATGACCCCCGGGATTCCAGCCATGACCCAGTTCGGACTCATCTCGTCACTCGGGCTGATAATCACCTACGTACTGACCATTACTTTCCTCCCGGCTCTTTTAAAGATGATCGACAGGGGTGGTGAAGGTGGGAGAGAGGAAGGTAGAGCGCTGATAGAGGCATCGCTCGAAAAGATCGCAGTCTTTACGGCAAACAGACCGCTCGCGATACTGGTTGCCACAGTCATCGTAGTTATACTGGGCGCTTACGCGTCGCAGCTCGTCGAACTTGAGACTAACTACAACAAGTACGTTCCCCAGAACCTACCGGCTATTCAGCGCTTTAAAGAGCTCGAAAGCCTGGTCGGAGGGCAGGCGGTCTACACCCTCGTGATCAGCGTGGACGAGATCGACTCCTCGACACTCGAAAAGCTGAAGGAAGTAGCGGAATACGTAAAAAGCAGGGAAGAACTCGTTTACGACTACGACTCGGTAACGAAGATTGTCGACAGCGTGATAGCAGCCTACGGTCTAGACGAGAGCGCAGCCTTCAGCGTGTTCTCGTCGCTTCCCGAGGAGCGTAAGAGGGCTTACGTATCCGGAAACCTCGTAGCGATACACTTCAAGAGCGATGCGGATAGTCAAGAGGAGTACGTTGGACTTTGGAGGTCTATAGAGAACGACGTCCGGTACTTCGGCTTCAGCGACTTCTACGTTACAGGCTCGCCTGTGCTCTACGGGCACATGGGCGATGTTATGATCGGAGGTCAGACGACAATGACGTTCGCAGCCTACGCCTTCGTCGTAACACTGCTGCTCGTCGTATACCGCTCCGTAAGAAAAGCCGTCGTCCCATTGGTCGCCATAACAAGCGTTATAGCGACGATGAACATCTTCATGGTTCTCTTCGGCATAAAGCAGACCATGCTGTCGATCGCTCTGAACTCAATAACCCTCGGACTGGGTATAGACTTCTCGATCCACATCCTCGAAAGGTACTTCGAGGAGCGCGAAAACTACGATCCCATGAGCGCCGTGAGGAGGACGGTGGAGAGAACGGGAAAGGCTATCACAACGTCGGCGCTTACAATGGCTGGTGGATTCGGGTCGCTCGCCTTTTCGCCGTTCCCGATACTCAGCGATTTCGGAATAATAGCGTTCGTCGCGATAGTATTCAGCTTACTGGCTGCTCTGACGGTCGCTCCGGCGTTCCTGATGGTCACGGAGAGGTTCGGGAGATGAAGTATTCTTTTTTCGCGCGTTCGGAGCTCGAAGAACTTCTGTCTTCCTTAAAGGGTGCGAAACCGAAGTTCAGGGCTATGAGGCGCGTAGAGCTGATAGCCGAGTTCGAAGGGGGTGTTGTTGGCAGATATGGAGACTTGCTCTTCGTTTTCGGAGAATTTGAGGGACTGGAGCCCCTCAAGACGATCGAAGTCGAGCTCTCAAGCGGAGGTGACTTCAAACCGTTCGCCTACGGCAGATACAAGATCGGCGAAAAGATCTTCATCGATTCTGAGTTCAGAGACGAGCTGTTCTACGACGCTCTTCCAGCTCTTCTGGCGGAGATAGCGAGGGCTGAGGTAGTCGCCAAGGAATGCGATGCGCGAGCTTTGCACTTGAAAGAGAGGGAGAGGTCGATACTCGCCGAAGTTGCGAGGCTCACGAAGGAGGCGGAGAGAGCCGACAGGGTGGAGCTGGAAAGTCTCCCCTTCCGGGTAACGGAGATGAGGTCGGATTTTTTCTCTTCCTACATGCAGTTCAGGGACGCTCTTGGAGAGCTGCAGTCCTCAGTTTACAGAGCCGAAGTGATCTCAACCGAACTCGGAGGTTTGCTTGCAGAGATGATTGAGGAGCTGAAGTTCGAGTTGGAGAAGCTGAGTCTTCTGTCGGCGAACTTCAGGGACACACTCGAAGGCATCGAAAACACCCTCGACGTCGTTCACCTGCGAATCGAGATGATACGCGGGGAGGAGAACCTCGAACTTCAGCGACGCACGTCAGCGCTGCAAGCAGCCGCTGCGGTTATAGAATACGTGGCGGTGTTCTACTACACCATGAAGATCTGGGAGTCTTTTTTGCCAGTTAAAGATATGCCCGAATACGCCTCCTTTACAATCCTCGCCTTCTTCTCGCTCCTCGTCGTCCTCTACACCGAGGCGCTCGGCGACTACCTGGTGGAGAGGAGGGTGACGAAGAAGCTCGTCGCCGAAACCGCGATGCTGGTTGCAATCTTGGTGCTTATGGCTATCGCCCCTACCCTTTTAGCAGCTTTATAGCTTTCAGCCTGTCGCTGAGCAATCTTATGTGTTCCCTCTCCTGAGATATGAGAAAATCGAGCAGTTCAGCTGTCTCCGCGTCGGCTTGCTCCTTCATCTTCGTGTAAGCCTCTATCGCCTCCTTCTCCATCTTTATTGCTATCTTCAGAATCTCCTCAGGGGTCATGGACCGAGTGGGCGAAGGTATTTAAATCCCTTTATAAGCTTTAAATAGGTGAGAGTCATGCAAGACTATAAAATAAAAATCGAGAACGTGGTCGCCTCCACGCAGATTGGGGAGAACATAGACCTGAACAAGATAGCGAGGGAGATAAAGGATTCCGAATACAGACCAAAACAGTTTCCTGGACTCGTTTTGCGCACGAAGGAGCCGAAGGCTGCAGCCCTCATCTTCAGAAGCGGTAAGGTTGTCTGCACGGGGTCGAAGAGTGTCGAGGACGCGAGGAGGGCAGTGAAGGAGATAGTGAGGATGCTCAAAGAGATAGGAATAGACGTCATAGACGACCCCGACGTCAGGGTGCAGAACATCGTAGCCTCAGCCGACCTGGGTGTGGATCTCAACCTGAACGCGATCGCCGTCGGTCTGGGGCTTGAGAACATCGAATACGAGCCGGAGCAGTTTCCGGGTCTCGTTTACAGACTCGACGACCCGCGCGTAGTGGTGCTGATTTTTGGTTCTGGAAAGATGGTCGTTACAGGCGGCAAAAGCCCGGACGATGCCAGAAAAGCCGTCGAGAGGATAGCGGAGGAGCTCCGAACTCTGGGGCTGATGTAATGCATCCTCTTCTGAAGAAGGAGGGCTTCATAATAGACGTAGACGGGGTCGTGGGGAGGAGCACGGTAGCCATACCAGAAGGCGTAGAGGCGGTAAAACTGCTCAAGCGGATGGGTAAGAAAATCGTTTTTGTTTCCAACAACTCGACGAGGAGCAGGAGTACTCTGCTGGAGAGACTCAGGAGCTTCGGACTCGAAGTGAGCGAGAGGGAGATACTCGTCGCCACCTACGCCACGGCTCTTTTTATAGCCAGAGAAAAACCGGGGGCGAAGGTCTTCACGACGGGTGAGGAGGGGCTGATAGAGGAGCTTAAGCTCGCCGGGCTGAAGATAGTGGACTATAACGAAGCTGAGTACCTCGTCGTCGGATCGAACAGGAATATAAACTTCGAGATCATGACGAAAGCTCTGAGAGCTTGTCTGAGGGGAATCAGGTACGTAGCCACGAATCCGGACAGGATTTTTCCCGGAGACGACGGTCCGATCCCCGGCACCGGCATGATCATCGGAGCACTCTACTGGATGACCGGAAGGGAGCCGGACGTCGTGGTCGGGAAACCCTCGCCGGTCATTATGCGGGAAGCTCTGCGCATGCTCGGATTGAAAGCTGATGAGGTCGTAGTCGTGGGCGATCAGATAGACGTCGACGTCGCGGCTGGCAGAGCTATAGGAGCTGAAACCCTCCTCGTCCTAACCGGGGTGACGACGAGGGAAAACCTGAGAGAGATGATCGAGAGGTACGGAATCGAGCCGGACTACGTAGCGGAATCGCTCCTCGAAGTATTCAGATCTCAATAATCTCTCCGGTCCTCTCGTAGGTTCTCAAACCCTCAAGTTTGCGCAGCTCCTCGCTGAACTCCTCACTCTTCAGGACGTCTAAGAACATCTGGACCGACTCCTTACCGATCTTTTCCTTCGGAATCAGGAAGTCGTACTCCTCAGCCCTCAGCGGTATGAAGTCGAGCCCGTATCTCGCTGCTACACTCTTTATCGCCACACCGACGTCGGCTTTACCGCTTGCGACGGCTACGGCTACGGAGGTGTGCGTCTTCGCCTCAACGTTGTAACCCCTTATCTTCGAAACCAGCTCCTCGAAGCTCAAATTGAGCCTCTCCGCCAGCTCTGAAAGGTAGGAGTCCGTGAGAATCCGCGTCCCCGAACCTCTGTTTCTGTTTATGAACGTGACATCCTCGCGCAGCAGGTCTTCGAAGCCCCTTATCCCCTTCGGATTTCCCTTCGCTACAACCAACCCCTGCTCCCTCAGGTAGCCCTTGACGAGGTAGCCCCTGAACCCGTACCTCCTCGCGACGTTTACGTTGTACTCTCCGCTCTCGTCGAGCAGGTGTGTTCCGGCTACGTCAGCTTCTCCCCTCTTTGCAGCGAGTATTCCAGCCGTGGAACCGACGTTGATGACTTTAGCTGTCAAAGGCTTTCGCTTCCTCATCAGCGAGAGCAGCAGATCGACGCCGACGCAGTGACTGCCTATTACGACGAGGTCAGCCGGCTTCAGCGAGCTGTAAAGCTGAACTTCAACCTCTTCCCCCTCCTCGATTATCAGCGTCCTCTCGTCGACCTCTATGAATCCGTCGGCGAAGGCGAAAGCCGAAACGGCACCGCTGTAAGATCCTAGGACCGGATAAGCCGAAAGCCCTTCGCCCGAGACCAGGTGGACGGGAAGAAACTCCCTCCGTCCCTCCGCGGAGAAAACCTTAAACGCCAACCTCGCGCGGACCCTCCTCTCTTCCCTGCCCATTCCGGCTAGTTCCCTTATGAGCGGAGCCACAAGTACTTCGAATATAGTGATCGCCGACGTCGGATAGCCCGGCAAACCGATTACGGGTTTTTCACCGCTGAACGCTATTATCGTCGGCTTTCCGGGCTTTACGGCTATTCCGTGGACGACGACGCCGGGATCGTATCTGTCGAGTATCCTGTACATGACATCTCCAACGCCCGCAGATGTGCTCCCGCTCGTAAGCACGATGTCCGCGAGCCTCAATCCCTCATCGACCTTTTCCGCTATCTCCTCCTCGTCATCCCTCGCTATGCCGACGATGATTGGCTCTCCTCCGTTCTCAGCAACAGCCGCCGCTATGGCGTAGGAGTTCACGTCGTATATCTTCCCGAATTCCAGCTCTTCACCGGGCTTTACGAGCTCGTTCCCCGTAGATATTACAGCCACCCTCGGCTTCCTGAACACCTTAACCCTGCTAACTCCGATCGATGCGAGCACTCCGGCGTCTTGAGGCTGGAGTATTTCCCCCTTCTTTAAAACTACCTCTCCGGACTTTACGTCTTCCCCCCTCCTCGAAACGTTCTTGAGAGGGGGGACGGCTTTAAACACCTCGACGAAGTCCCCGCTCCGCCTCGTGTGCTCGACCATCACCACCGCGTTCGCGTTCTTGGGCATCGCAGCTCCGGTTGCTATCTCCACAGCCTCCCCCCTCTTAAGTTCCAGCGAGGGGTTTTCTCCCGCCTCCACTCTGCCGATTACTCTAAGCCTGACCGGCGAGTCCTCGTCAGCTCCGAATGTATCCTCAGCTATAACTGCATAGCCATCCATTGCAGCCCTGTCGAAGGGTGGAACGTCCACACCGGCGACAATGTCTTCAGCCGCCACCCTGCCCAGAGCCTGCAGCAGTTCGACCTCCTCAACTTTCGGCTCAAGCCTGCAGAACCTCTTCAAAACCTCCCTCGCCTCTTCGAGTGTCACAACGCTCCTGAACACCTTCCTCATTCCAGGACCTCCGTAAGATCTCTTATTAGAGTTACCTCGACCTCTTCGCCCTCGGCAAACCCTTCGACGTTCTCTGGAATTACAAGCAGAGCGTTTGCCCTTACCATCGACGACAGTATCGACGATCCAGAAACCCTTACGGGGTAGACTTTTCCGTTGTCCCACAGAACTCTAACGAAGCTCCTAACGCCGAGCTGCGATGCTACCGGGGACGCCAACGTTCCCCTTACTTTTTCCCCCCTCCTCCTGAGAACTCTGACGCCCATCATCGCAAACAGTGCCGGCTCGACGATGGCGTGAAAGCTGAGCAGAGCAGCCGCCGGGGAGCCGGGGAGCATGAATACGGGCTTCCCGTCTACAACCGCTGCACCGCTCGGCATCCCGGGTCGCATGGCTACTCCGTGGAACAGAACCCTCGCGTACCTCTCCACGACTCTGGGCACGAGGTCTCTTTTACCCACCGAGCTTCCGCCCGTGAAAATCACAGCATCGCAGTCGAGAGCTTTAAGAAGGACTCTCTCTATCTCCTCCTCTTCGTCCCTCACGATTCCCAGCCTGACGGGTTCAGCAAAGCTCAGGGCGTTCGCTATTGCTGCATCGTTGGAACAGTATATCTTCCCGAATTCCAGCTCTTCACCGGGCTTTACGAGCTCGTTCCCCGTAGATATTACAGCCACCCTCGGCTTCCTGAACACCTTAACCCTGCTAACTCCGATCGATGCGAGCACTCCGGCGTCTTGAGGCTGGAGTATTTCCCCCTTCTTTAAAACTACCTCTCCGGACTTTACGTCTTCCCCCCTCCTCGAAACGTTCTTGAGAGGGGGGACGGCTTTAAACACCTCGACGAAGTCCCCGCTCCGCCTCGTGTGCTCGACCATCACCACCGCGTTCGCGTTCTTGGGCATCGCAGCTCCGGTTGCTATCTCCACAGCCTCCCCCCTCTTAAGTTCCAGCGAGGGGTTTTCTCCCGCCTCCACTCTGCCGATTACTCTAAGCCTGACCGGCGAGTCCTCGTCAGCTCCGAATGTATCCTCAGCTATAACTGCATAGCCATCCATTGCAGCCCTGTCGAAGGGTGGAACGTCCACACCGGCGACAACGTCCTCAGCCAGAACTCTGCCACGGCATTCGTAAATCGAGACCTCTTCGACATCGAGTCTGCGGACGTTCTTCGTGAGAACGTTTACAGCCTCGTCGAGAGGTGTGAGCGCCTTGAACTCCATACCCGTAAGTTTTTCGCATTGACTTTAACGTTTGTGACAAAGTTTTTTGAACGACCGACTATTTTAGCTGTGCTCGCCGCTGAGTGCAAGGACGTCTGGATGATCTACCGCTCGTTCATGGAGAGACCAGTGGTGGCGCTGAAGGGTGTGAGCGTCGAGGTCGAGGAGGGGGAAATCTTCGGCGTCCTGGGTCCCAACGGAGCCGGGAAGACGACGCTGGTATCTGTAATGTCGACGTTGCTGATCCCCAGCAGGGGAAGTGTGAGGATACTCGGAATCGATGCGCTGAAGGACACGAGAAAGGTCAGGAAAATCATAAACGTGGCGAGCGGGAATAGACTGCCGTGGGGGATGAGGGTTTACGAGTGCCTGCGCTTCTACGCTCTCTGCTACGGTGTTAGCGACAGAAGAGTTGTCGACGAGCTCCTGCGGAAGTTCGAACTTGAAGACTACAGGAACCTCAGGTTCGACGAACTTTCGGCTGGAAACAGGCAGAAGCTAATACTTGCGAGGTCCATGGTGAACGACCCGAAGTTGCTGTTCCTCGACGAGCCAACAGCGAACCTCGATCCAGACGTTGCGAGGAGGATAAGGGAGATGATCGTCGAGTTCAACGAGGACGGCAGAACCGTGATCTTGACCACGCACAACATGAGAGAAGCTGAGCAGCTCTGCGACCGCATAGCGTTCATGAAGGATGGCAGAATACACGCGATCGGGGACAAAAATTACATAAAGAAGCTCGTGAAGGCGAAGGAGAGAATAATAATCGATTTCGAAGGGAAAGCCCCGACCGTCGAGCTTCCGCACGAGCTGAAGGATGGGAGACTGATCGTTTACGTCGACGACGCTGAGAGGGAACTCGCGAACGTCCTGAGGCAGCTCGAAGGAGATATAAAGAGAGTAAAGGTAGAGGGCGTGACACTTGAAGATGTCTTCATCGAGCTTTCGAAGCGCGGTTAGCTTCCTGGCTTTCGCCTACCGAAACTACGCGGTTTCGAAGAACGAGTTCTATGCGATATTCGAGACTCTCTTCTGGCCCGTCGTTAACCTCTTCACGATAGGTCTCTTCGCGAGCTTTCTCTCGCTCAGCAGCGATGAGGTTTCCTTTGTCCTGATAGGCATAATAGTTCTGAGCGTTGTTCACATAGTCCAGATAGACGTAGCTTACGTCCTCCTCCTCGACATGTGGAGCATGAGCCTCGAGTACGTAATAGTCACGCCGCTGCCGTTCTACAGAATGGTCCTGAGTGCCTGGATCTTCGGCGTGGTGAGGGGAAGCATCTCCTTCGCGCTGCTAGCCGCTCTCAGCGCGGAGTTCTTCGGATTCACGCTCAAGCTTTCAGCGTTACCGCTTGCGCTCTTCCTCCTCGGCGTTTATCTCGGAGCGCTGCTCATCGGAATCGTGAACTGCATACTGATCCTAATCTTCGGCAGGAGGGCTGAGATCTTCGCTTGGACTCTGACTGCTATAGTCATGATCTTCTGCGGAATATACTACCCAGTCTCGATACTCCCAGAGCCTTTCCGCAGCGTAGGCTTGGCGATACCGCTTACCCACTTTCTCGAGTACTTCCGGAGCTTCTACGGTTTTCCGACGACCGGCAGCGTTTTGCTCGGCTTCGCTGAGGTTGTTGTCTACTTAATCCTTCTGCTCGCGGTAGCGGAGTTCAGCATGAAAAGAGCCAGAAAAACGGGACTCGTGCTCAAGCTTTCGGGCTAACTTTCGAGAACGATCTCGATGTTCACGTCCTTCGGGACTTGTATTCGCATGATCTGTCTGAGAGCTCTCTCGTCGGCTGCGATATCTATCAGGCGGCGGTGAACCCGCATCTCCCAGTGGTCCCAGGTTTCGCTACCCTCGCCGTCTGGAGATTTGCGGACCGGTATTACGAGCCTCCTAGTAGGCAGCGGGATGGGTCCGCTTATCTCTACGCCGGTCTTGTTCGCGATCTCCTTGATCTGGTTGCAGATTCTGTCGAGGTCCTTGGGGTCCAGGCCCGAAAGTCTGATTCGAGCTTTGGGGCCTTTTATCGGCATAAAAAACACCAAAAAAAGGTTTTACTTTCTGGGCGTGACGTCGAGGACCATTCCGGCTCCGATCGTCATGCCCATGTCTCTTATGGCGAACCTGCCGAGCGGCGGGATGTCCTTGACCCTCTCGATGACCATCGGCTTTATCGGCTCAAGCTTTACCACGGCAGCATCGCCGGTCTTGAGGAACTGCGGGTTCTCCTCCTTCGTCTGTCCGGTTCGCGGGTCGATCTTCCTTATGAGCTCAACGAAGCGGCAGGCAACCTGGGCTGTGTGCGCGTGCACGACCGGCGTGTAACCGACGGTTATCGCCGTCGGGTGCTGCAGCACGACTATCTGGGCGGTGAAGTCCTTCGCGACCGTCGGCGGGTTGTCCGGATGCCCGGCGACGTCTCCGCGCCTGAGGTCTTTCTTGCTGACGCCCCTGACGTTGAAGCCTATGTTGTCTCCCGGATAAGCCTCCTGGATGGGCTCGTGGTGCATCTCGATGCTCTTAACTTCTCCTACTACGCCTGGCGGCTCGAAGATGACCTTGTCTCCGACTCTTAGCACACCGCTCTCGACTCTGCCCACCGGCACTGTTCCTACACCGCTGATCGAGTAGACGTCCTGTATCGGAATCCTCAGCGGCTTGTCGACGAGCTTCTCGGGCGGCTTGAGCATGTCGAAGGCTTCGAGCAGCGTCGGACCGTTGTACCAGGGCGTCTTGTCGCTCCTCTTCGTGACGTTGTCACCGTAATAGGCGGATGTCGGGATGAAGGGGATCTCCTCTACCTTGTAACCGACCATCTTCAGCAGCTTAGCCACCTGCTCTTTGCAAGCTTCGTACTCCTTCTGGTCGTAGTTCACCCTGTCCATCTTGTTTATGCAGACGATCAGCTGGTTTATTCCGAGCGTTCTGGCGAGGAATATGTGCTCCCTCGTCTGCGGCTGCACTTTCTCGACGACATCGACCATCAGTACTGCAGCATCAGCCTGCGAGGCTCCGGTGATCATGTTCTTGATGAAGTCCCTGTGACCTGGACAGTCGACGATCGTAATGTAGTACTTCTGGGTCTCGAACTTCCTGTGGGCTACGTCGATCGTCAGCCCGCGCTCCCTCTCTTCCTTCAGTTTGTCCATTACCCAGGCGAACTCGAACGTCGCCTTACCTTTCTCCTGCGCCTCTTTTCGGAGCTTCTCGATTACGTGCTCCGGTATTTCGCCTGTCTCGTAGAGCAACCTGCCTATCATTGTGCTCTTCCCGTGGTCCACGTGCCCGATGAAGGCAACGTTGATGTGCTCCTTCTCTTTCGGCATACTCCATCAACCTCCCATCGTTTTTCCGCCCTCTCCTCAGAAGTGTTTATAAAACTTATCTCGCTGCGGAATCGTTAAATTTTCACCGCAAACTCTCGCCATGCGCGTCGGGATCGTCGGAGCGAGCGGATACACTGGTGGCGAACTTCTCAGGCTACTCGCTGTACATCCGGAAGCCGAGGTCGTGGCTGCGTCATCGAGGAGGTTCGAGGGTGAGGAGATATGGAGGGTTCACAGGTTTCTTAAGAGATTCTACGACCTGAAGTTCTGCTCACCCGATGTGGAGAACTTCGCAGACTGCGACATCGTTTTTACAGCAGTCCCGCACGGCGAGGCTATGAACTACGTTCCCAAACTCCTCGAACTGGGTCTGAAGGTCGTGGATCTTTCCGCTGACTACAGGCTGGATAAGGAAACTTACGAGAAAGTCTACGGAATAGAGCACAGGGGATACGTCGAAGCAGTCTACGGGCTCACGGAGCTGCACCGCGAGGAGGTTGCGAAGGCCAAACTCGTAGCGAACCCGGGCTGCTACCCTACGGTCACAGTCCTGGCAGCGGCTCCGCTCGCGAACTTGGAACTAATCGAGAGGGCAGTCTTCGACTGCAAGAGCGGAATAACCGGAGCTGGCGAGAGACCGTCGCCCTTCACCCACTACCCCAACCTCCACGAGTCCGTGGTTCCTTACAGGGTCGTGAACCACCGCCACTACTACGAGATCGTTCAGGAGCTCAGGAGGTTTCAGGAAGATGTCGAGGTCTCCTTCACACCCCACGTCTTCCCGGGTTCGCGAGGGATTCTTGCGACAGCCCACATCTTTCTGCGTGGTAACTTGAGTAGGGACGAACTCTACAGGATTTACGAGGAGTTCTACGAGGGCTGCTACTTCGTAAGGCTGCAGGAGGAAGTTTCACTTTCGCAGGTCAGGGGGAGCAACTTCTGCGACATAGCGATCCACGTCGCGGACGACAGAGTCGTCGTGACGGCTGCGATAGACAACCTCGTCAAGGGCGCGAGCGGACAGGCTGTGCAGAACATGAACGTGATGTTCGGACTCGACGAGTCCCTCGGGCTGAACTTCCCACCGCTCTTCCCGTAACTTTTAACGCTGAAGTAAAATCTAACCTCTCAAAGACCTCGGGCTGGGTTTCAGCATGGGGAGCGTAATCTCCACAGGTATAGGACTCCTCGACTACAGACTCGACGGCGGAGTGCCAGTTGGGAGCTTCGTCTGCGTTGACGGCGACCCGCTAGCGATGCTCGAAGTTTTCCTCTACCACTTCGCCTCCGCCGCTAAGTCGGTCTACGTAACCACGAGCAGATTTGCAGAAGACGTTAAAGCAGACTTCGCAAGGTTCGGGATAGATGCTAGGAACGTAAAGTTCGTCGATCTCTTCGCCTCCTGCTTCGGTGGTGACTGTCTGAAGGGTTTGAGGGGAGGTCATCAAATCCTTGGAGGACGCTTCGGTGCTCGTGGTTGACTCCCTCTCAACGGTGCTGACGAGAGAAGCTCCGCAAAGTGATAAGGAAAAGATACTGATTGACCTCTACCTGACTTCGAGGAAGGGGGTCACGGTTTACGTCTATCTCGTCAAGCACAGACAGCCTCCGGAGCTCGTAGCCTTGGTTCACGAGATCGCGGATGTTGTCTTCGACCTATCAGTTGAGAGGGTGGGGGAGAGACTGGTCTACAAGCTGTCGATCCCAAAGTTCAGGGGTAAAACGAGCTCGGACTTGCTGCGGTACCGCATCGAGGAGGGTGTAAAGATAGACACCTCGAGGGACATAGCCTAGAGTCTTTCGAGGTACCTCAGGACTTCTTTCATGTCCTCCTCGCGCTCGAAGTAGAGGGTTCGAAGCACGCGCCTCCCCCTGAACCTCACTACGAGGTTCTCCCGGTCGACTTCGTAGTCCTTGCTGAGCTTGGCTTTGAAGGGCTTGTACCTAACTTCGTCGCCCTCAATTACGTAAGTGCGCGGCTTCCCGAGGACTATGACTGCGTAGAGGGAGAGGAAGAAGATGAAAATTACGAGCATCATAGCAGCTTTCAGCGGAGCCGTGCCGGTGGCGATCTTGTAGATCGTGTAAACAACTCCGAGCAGCAGAATTGCGGAGATGTAGAGCAGCCACTTCCTCCTCGCAACTCTGTTGTTTATAACCCTGTAGCTCCACACGATCATGTCCCGCGCCTCCAGTCGCTCAGATATCCGATCTGCTCCTCCGTAAGCCTGTCTATCTTCACCCCCATGGTCTCCAGTTTCAGCCTGGCAACCTCTCTGTCGAGTTCCTCGGGCATCCTGTAAACCTTTGTTTCGAGCTTCTCGTAGTTCTTCGCGATGTATTCAGCTGCCAGAGCTTGGTTCGAGAAGCTCATGTCCATAACCTCAACCGGGTGCCCGTCG
The DNA here is from genome assembly GCA_040514265.1 of Archaeoglobaceae archaeon. Classification (GTDB taxonomy): domain Archaea; phylum Halobacteriota; class Archaeoglobi; order Archaeoglobales; family Archaeoglobaceae; genus WYZ-LMO2. The sequence continues at coordinate 21,657 of JBEVCD010000015.1, forward strand.
GCGACGACGAGGTTCACGAGTCTGCCGTCTGCGAGGAGGTAGAGTCTCTTGTCTCCGAGGTCGTACTCGGTCACGTACGGTCTTACCTCCCTCTTTGCCCTCGCAAGCCCTTCGAGCGTCGCCACGTCGATTTCCACGTTGAAGTGTCCGGCGTTCGCTAGTATCGCTCCGTCCTTCATCTTCTCGAAGTGTTCCTTCCTGATCACGTTTACGTTGCCGGTGGCGGTGATGAAGATGTCTCCAACTTCGGCAGCTTCGTCCATGCTCGTGACCTCGAATCCGTCCATTATCGCTTCGAGCGCTCTTATCTCGTCTACTTCGGTTACGATGACCTTGGCGCCCATCCCCCTGGCTCTCAAAGCTATCCCCCTGCCGCACCAGCCGTAACCAGCTACCACGACCTTCTTGCCTGCCAGCAGCAGGTTCGTAGCTCTCATTATCCCGTCTATCGCCGACTGACCCGTGCCATAGCGGTTGTCGAACAGAAACTTCGTGTAGGCATCGTTTACAGCTATAACCGGGAAGAGTAGCACGCCCTCCCGTTCCATAGCCCTCAGCCTGAGAACCCCCGTCGTCGTCTCCTCGCTCCCGCCCCTAACGTTCTCCGCGAGCTCGGGCTTCTCGTGGAGAAGGGCTATCAGATCTGCTCCGTCGTCGATGACTATGTCCGGCTTGATCTTGGCGACCTTAAGCAGCGCCTCGTAGTACTCCTCTCTGCTCATTCCCCGCCTGGCGAAGCACGCTACGCCCATGCTGCGGAGCTCTTCGGCTACTTCGTCCTGCGTGCTCAGCGGGTTGCAGCCGGTTATCGCCACCTCCGCTCCAGCGTCTACGAGTGTGAGCACCAAAACCGCTGTCTTCGCTTCGACGTGCAGCGCCATGCCAATCTTAAGCCCTTCGAGCGGCTTTTCCCTGCGGAAGCGTTCCCTTATCTTTGCGAGAACTTTCATGTGCCTTTCGGCCCACTCTATCTTGCTCAAAGCCTAGCCACCTCCCGGAGTCTGTCCTCGTACTTCGACAACCAGTCGACTTTTCCGGGCTTGAATTTCTCGCCCTCGCCGGCAATTATTTTCTCGACTGCATCAGCTACCTCCTCGACGCTCATATGCGTTACGTCTATTTCGTATACGTTCTCGTGCATTTCGAGCGACTCCACGAGTATCACGTCGAGCAGCTCGGCTTCGACGTTGTCCATGATCTTGTCGTAGTCCCACTTTCTCTTCGCGAGCCTCTCCTTCAAAACGAGGGGGTCGCAGCGAAGGACTATAACGACGTCGGCGTCCATGAAGTGCGCCAGGTGACCTTCGACTATCCCGTCGAACTCTACTTCCCGGATCTTCTCGACGTCAACTACGAGCTCGTCGTTCTCTTCAAGGATGCAGCCGTGCTCTCTCGCTAGCTCCGCGACGCTTACGACTCTGTACCCCCTCCTGCGAAGCTCCTCGGCGACGCTACTCTTGCCAACGCCCGGAGTCCCAGTTAGCGCGACGAGCATAGAACGTCCTCCAGAGCCTCCTCGAAGGTAGCGATCTCCTCCTCTCTGCCAACGGTGACGCGGTAGTGCTGCGGAAGTCCGAAGGAAGAACACTCCCTGATCAGCACACCCCTCTTGGCGAGCTCGATGTCCAGACCCTCGAAACCTCTGAAAAGCACGAAGTTCGCCTGCGATCGCCAAGTGACGAATTTTTTGCTGAGAAAACGGTAGAGTCTCTCCCTTCCTCTCTTTATTTTCTCCACGCAGCTCTTCATCCACTCGACGTCTTCGAGGGCTGCGATGGCAGCTCTCTCGGAAGCCGTAGAAATGGGGAACGGGGAAGAGACTTTTCTGAATGTTTCGGCAACCTCAGCCGGCAGCCTTGCGTATCCAACTCGAAGGTTGGCGAGACCGAAGGCTTTCGAGAAGGTTCTCGCTATCACGACGTTCTCCGTGGGCTCGAAGCTTCTGTCCGCGAACTCGACGTATGCTTCGTCGACGACGACGAGCCCTTTTATGCTCTCAGCTACGGCTCTCACCTCTTCGAAGTTTTCGAGGTTCCCTGTAGGGTTGTTCGGTGAGCAGAAGATAGCAAGTCTCGTTTTCCCGCTTACGAGCTCCGAAGCGTTTACAACTTCGAAGTTCTCGTTCCTCTTTGCCTCCACTATCCTCGCGCAGCTGAGCTTCGCCAGTATGCGGTAGTAGGAGAACGTCGGTGGAGCCAGCAGCACTTCGTCACCTTCGGCGACGGCGAAGCGGAAGATCGTTTCGAGAACGCCGTCTATTCCGGCTGCGACGACTATCTCCTCGAAGTCCCATCCCGTGTAGTCGGCTATTTTCTCCCTTAGCTCCGCGTACCTCGGATCCGGATAGCGGTGCAGCTCGGTGAAGTTGCGAAAAGCTTCCAGAGCTTTAGGGCTCGCTCCGTAGGGATTCTCGTTGGAGGCTAAATTTACCACCTTCCCCGCGTGCTTAAGCGCTACCTCCTTCAGCGAAGTTCCCGGAACGTAACCTTCTATTTCCGCGCACTCCTTCATCTGACCACTTCTATCCTCAGAACCTTCCAGTCGTCCTTTACGCCTCTCAGCGTTGAGACCATCCCCTCAATCGTTTTTCCGATTATCCTGCTGACGAACTCGTTCAGCTCTATCTCCTCGCCGTCGATCTCCAGCCTCACCTCCACGGCTCACACCTCCCTCAGCACAATTTTAAATACTTCGAAGAAGTTCTTTATGACCTCATCGCTGACGTGCGGCATCACGACGAACCTGATAGCCTTCGGCTCCCTTATCGTCGATATCACCCAGCCGCGCTTGTAGAGCTCCTCCTTTATCCTCTCAGCCTTCTCGGTGGCGAACGCAACAACGTTCATGACGGGTTCTATAACCGGCTCGAAGTCGAGGCTGCGCATCTCCTCGACGATCGCGTGCGTGTTCTTCATACACTCCTTCACGATCCTCCGCATCCCGTCAAAGCCCAACCCCTTGAGGACTGCGTAAGCCGAAGCCACTCCCGTGCCCGGTCTGGTGCCTGTAAGCGTGTACTGAGTTCTGGAAGTCAGATACGGCGTCTCGACTTCGAGGCTGCGCAGGTAGCTCTCGTCCCTGAAGAGTATGCCACCAGCCGGTATGGTAGCCATGCCCATCTTGTGGGGGTCGATCGTTATCGAACTGACGCCATCGTTCACGAAGTCGAACGGGTAGGGGTCGTCCATGAACGGTATCACGAGCCCTCCGAAGGCTGCATCCACGTGCATCTCCAGACCTCTCTCCGATGCGAGTTTCGAGAGCTCGACTATCGGGTCTATCTGCCCGAGCTCAGTGGTTCCAGCGATTCCAACGATTGCAACTGTATTTTCATCGATTAGCTTCTCAACTTCCCCTACATCGACGCGGTACTCCTCGTCGACGCCAGCTCGCCTTACCTCGACGCGAAGGAGGTCGCCTATCTTGTCGAAGGAAAAGTGAGCGGTCTTCGGAACCACAACGTTCGGGTTCTCGACTTTAGCGATATTCCTGGCAGCTCTTATAGCCTGAATGTTCGCCTCCGTCCCGCCGGAGCAGATGTAGCCAGCCGCTTTCCTGTTGTGGAGAAGCTCGCCGAGCATCGATATGAGCTTCCTTTCGAGCTCCAGCGTTCCGACGAATATACCCGGATCGCCGAGGTTCGTGTTTATGAACATCTTGTGAGCCTCGACAGCGAGAGGGTGAGGGATCGTGCACATCGAACTCAGAACGCGCGAGTAGGGGATGTCCTTCTCCCTGTAAACTCTCAGCTCTTCGAGGACGTCCATGACACGGATGGGAAAGCGTGAAATAAATACGTAACGAGTTCCGCTGTGAAGGTAGCCGTGCTGGCTGGGGGAAGGGGGAAGAGACTCGGCGGAGTCGAAAAGGCTGAGATCGAACTTTGCGGAATGAAGCTCATCGAGATAGCCGCAAGAAAGTTCGATAACGCATACGTCGTTTGCAGAGACGAGGCGCAGGCTGCGAAATTTTCGAAGTATATGCCGGCGCTGGTGGATGAGTACAGAGATTTCGGCGTCGTGGCGGCGATACACGCAGCCCTGAAGAACATAGGGGACTGCGTGGTGGTGGCTGTCGACATGCCCTTCGTAAAGCCTGAGATCGTCAGGAGGCTCTGGAATCTGGCGGACTGCGATGCTCTGATACCGATTACTGACAGACCCCAGCCGCTGCTGGCGTTCTACTCAGCATCGCTCGTCGAGGTCTTCGAGGAGGCTATAAGGAGGGGGACGAGGAGGATACTCGACGTCGTATCTGGCAGAGCTGAATTCGTATCAGCCGACGTTTTCAGAGATGTAGACCCCGACCTCATCAGCTTTTTCAACGTAAACACACCGTCGGATTTGGTCAGAGCGGAGGAACTCTGCGGCGAGCTACGAAGGTTTTTATAATTGCAGTTCGTGCTAGCTCCAATGCTAATCGACCCCTACGGCAGAACGATTTCGAACCTCAGAATTGCCGTAACGAACCGCTGCAACCTCCGCTGCATCTACTGCCACCGCGAGGGCGAAAGCGGCGGTGGCGAGCTTCCGGCGGAGCGCATAGCTGAGATTGCTGAAGCCTTCCTCAACCTCGGGGTCAGGAAGGTCAAGATCACGGGCGGCGAGCCCCTGCTGCGCGACGATATTTGCGACATCGTAGCGATGCTCGAAGGCTTCGACGAAGTTTCGATGACGACCAACGGCACGATGCTCGCGGAAAAAGCCTACGAGCTGAAGGAGAGCGGGCTCAGGAGGGTAAACATCAGCCTCGACACGCTGAATGCCGAGAAGTATGAATTTATTACGGGCAGCGATGCGCTCGAAGATGTAATTGCCGGCGTTGAAGCGGCTCGCGATGCCGGTTTGGAGCCGATAAAGCTCAACATGGTCGTGATGAAGGGTGTCAACGAAGACGAGGTCGACGAGCTTCTGAACTTCGCCAAGTCCGTCGGCGCCATACTACAGCTCATCGAACTCGTCCCCGTCGGGAAGATGAAGGATTACTACTTTAACATATCCCGGATTGAGGAGAAGTACGCTTTGGCAGCCTACGAGGTCAGGGTAAGAGCGATGCACCGCAGAAGGCAGTACGTAACCCCCAGAGGTGTGATAGAGTTCGTAAAGCCGCTCGACAACAGCGAGTTCTGTCTGCACTGCAACAGAATCCGCGTGACTTCGGACGGGAAAGTAAAGCCGTGTCTGCTGTCGGACGCAGCTTTAAACCTCGAAGGGCTTAGGGGAGACGAGCTCGTCGAGGCGATAAAGAGGGCTGTGAGCATGAGAAGGCCGAGATTCGCGAGCCTTGCTGAGCTGACCAAAAAATTTTAATTTTTTAGTGATGATTCCCCCGACATGCCCTTTATTGTCAACGGCGGCGTCAGGATATACTACGAGGTCGAGGAAGGCGAAGGGGAACAGCTCGTCTTTGTCCACGGGTGGACAGCTAACATGAACTTCTGGAGGGAACAGAGGGAACACTTCAGAGGGAAGTGCCGGATGCTGTTTTTGGACAACAGGGGGCACGGCAGGTCGGAGAAGCCCTACAGCAGAGATTTCTACCGCTTCGAGAACTTCGTCTCCGACCTCGCAGCGGTCGTGGATGACGCGAGCTTTGAAGATTTCATTTTAGTTGCGCATTCCTTCGGAACGATGATCGCTATGAAGTACTGCCTGGATAATCCCAGGAAAGTCAAGGGACTCATCCTCATCGGCGGAGGCGCGAGGATTCGAACTCTGCACCGCTTGGCATACCCTCTGGGTGTGCTGGTCGGCAATCTGGCTTTCAGAACTTCCGCAAAGCTCGTAGCGAACATGGCTTTCGGAAGACGTGCCGGTAAGCTGAAGGAGTGGGGGCTGAGGGAGGCACTTGAGAAAACTCCGAAATTCGCAGCGCTGAACACCTACTGGACACTAACAACCATCGATTTGAGAATGGAGGCTAAGAAAATAAAGAAGCCGACCCTGATCATAGTAGGGAACGAGGACGCTCTGCTTCCGGTCTCGAAGTCCCAGGAACTCGCGAGACTCATAAAGAACTCGAAGCTCGTCGTTGTTCCGAGGGCGGGACACTGCGTGATGCTCGAAAGACCCGGCGTCGTGAACAAGCTCATGGAAAAATTTATAAAAGACATTGCAACGTGATTGCATGGAGAGACCTCTGGGTGTAACGGTTCTGGCTGTGCTGTTCGCCGCGGTGTCTGTGCTGCTGTTTGTCTCAGCAATCGTCGTTGGGTTCGTGGCGTCTCAGCTCACCGAGCAGCTTCTGCCTCCAGAGTTTGCTGAGTACTATCCAGCTATGGAACTCTTTCTGCGCCTCTTCGTCGTCTTCGCAGTGGTAGCCGGATTGCTCGCGCTCCTCGCAGCCTACGGGCTTCTGAGGGGGAAGAAGTGGGGCTGGTGGCTTGCAATCGTGCTGGTGGTTCTCAGCGTAGTGGAGGACGTGTTCTTTCTACCCTACGGAATCGTGGGAATCATCGTTGCAGTGGTGGTGATCTACTACCTCACGAGACCGCACGTGAGGAGTTACTTCGTTTGACAGACTTCGCTTCAGAACTTCGAAGACCTCGCGGGAGTAACTCCTCTTGTAGTCCCTCAGTATATTTTTTTCCACTTCGAAGCCGAAGCGTCGCAGATAAGCGCAGAACTGGGTGACGTTCGCCGGCTTCTTCGAAAAGTAGCTCCTCTCGAAGTCTATAAAGTAAACGGAGTCCGACACAATTATGTGCTTGTCCGGATGGTTCATCTCTTCCTTCTGAATTCCCATAACGTCGAGCAGGTAGCAGATTTCGAGGCATCGGGCAGCTATTTCTGCGCTCATGGCTTCGCGAATGCTGCAACCCTCGATGCGTTGCATTACGAGCTTCAGACCCTCAAAGTCTACGAAGTAAAGCTCGGGGACGAAGCGGAATGGTTGCAGGAGCGTGAGAAATTTCGCCTCCTTCCGGAAGTTGTACTCGAAGCGCGAATCGAAGACCTTTATCGCGTAGCGACCGATCAGGTAGACCTTCGAGTGTCTACCTCTTTTTAACAGCGGCTGCGAGTTTTCTGACTTTCTCGGCGTCAATTCTTCCTCCCCTCTTGACGTACGTTCCGACTATGAAACCTTCACAGTATTCGGCGAACTTTTCAACGTTTTCCGCAGTCACACCGCTTCCGACGAGCACAGGTAAGCCGGATCTTCTCGCAAGCCTGACGTCTTCCACGCTCGGCTCAACTCCGGTTGCTGTGCCCGTAACGATTAAGGCGTCCGGCATAGCCCTCGAGACGTTTTCGAGGTATTCCTCGATGTCCACGAAGTGTCGGGCGTGCTTGACGCTGACGTCGGCGAATATCATCGCGTTGCAGTCTATGAAGCGCCGGTAGCGGAGAACTTCTGCAGCCTTTCCTTCGAGCCAGCCTTCGGGTGCTAAGCATCCGAAGTAGAGCTGGTTCACCCTTACGAAGTCAGCCTTTACAGCTTTCGCTATCGCCAGCGCAGCTATGGCGTCGTTTCTCAGCACGTTTATCCCCAGACCCAAGCTAAAGTTGTCTCTTATCTCCTTCGCGACCACGGTCATGCAGGCTACAACCTCCTTCCCGACCTCCTTGAAGTACGGCGCGTCGCCGAAGTTCTCTACAACTACTGCGTCTGCTCCACCCTCTTCCGCTGCGGCTGCATCCCTTAGAGCCGCATCGACGACATCCTCGAAGTTGTCATATCCCGGCGAGCCGGGGAGAGGCTTCAAGTGGATCGCGCAGATGAGGGTCTTCTCCATACCACTTCCTCTCCGTAGCGCACCTCAACTATTCTGTGCATCGGAATAGCTGCACCGCTCTTTAGGTAAACGAAGCTGTGTCCTACCTTCTCTATTTCAGCTCCGCTCAGCTCCGAAAGTCCCCTGGGTCTGTCGATGTAAACGATGACGACCTTCGAGAACTCGTAGTCCGGGTGCCACCGGAACTTGTTGAGGATGTCTCTCACGCTAAAGTTCTTCATCGCTCGCGAGCTCCACGAGCTGCCCTTTCAGCATCAGCTTCAGCGAGCGCTTCGCGACCGCTCGCACGAAGAGGGGGTCGAGGTTCAGAGTTCTGCATATGTGGGCTACCGACATCCTGCCGGCTTTTACTTCGTTCTCTATCATCCTTACATACTCTTCGAGCTCGTCGTCCGGCATGAAGGCTACTTCGAGAACCGTGTTCAGCTCCTTCAGAGACACGTAGAAGTTCGCGCTCACGTGTGTGTAGCTGACGTGATACTCCTTCTCAGGTTTCCCTCCCGGGTCCGGCGGCATCCGCCAGCGGGCTTCGAGCATTCCGGCTTGCTTGAGAATTTTAAGGGCGTCAACGAAGCCGTCACCGAAGGCTTGACGCAGCTCCTCCATAGTCCACCACCTGTCAAGAAGGGCGCTGTAGACCTTCCTGTAGAGCTCGACGGACAGTAGATGGAGAATCGGTATGAGCTCGACGACATCGTTGACAAGCTTCGTCCTCTTTACCATCGGATCTTCAAAGCTTTCGCTGCAATTATATTTTTCGACCCTCCGTTTTTGCGAGAGCTACGACTATCGCCGATTTCGAAGCTTCCCACAGCTTCCGTCCTATCTCGCTCGCGTAGCCGGCGTACTTGTGCTTTTCTCCTCTTCCCGTCGATAAAATGACTACGGCGTCGCTACTCGTGCCTGTGAAGTCATATCCGCAGCTTATCAGCGCGTGACTCTTCGCCTCCGTAATCGTGATTATTGCGTTGAGCATCGCAGCCCTCGTGAGCCTGGCGTCGATGACGGCTATCACGTTTATGGTCCCTATCCTCTCGTTGGGGTTCGAAACGCCGGCTGTTGCGAACACTGCGACTTCTGAACGTTGCTTCAGCGCGAAGTTTTCCACCGGCACAGCCGTGAGCATCGGAAAATACCTCCTCAAGCCGAGCCTCCTTGCGATTTTTCTGACGTACGAATCCTCATCTTCTATGAATTCCTTTACCGTGTGGTTGAACGCGCAATCCACGCGGCGCCAGCCGCCCATTATTCCCGTGCTGACACCGAAGAATTTTCCCTCGACGACGAGCGTATCGTCCTTAAGCCAGTAACTGAACGGCTTCCGCATCGCACCTCACGACCCTCGCCAACCTTCTGAGCTCCGCGTAGATCTTCGCAGCCTCCTCTCCGGCGAAGTTCCTTGCTGCGAAGGGTTCCCTCTCCACGACTATCAACTTTCCGAGCTCGGCGGCTCTTTTTGCCGCGATCAAATTCTTTAAATTTCCCCTTCCGACGCTGAGGTTCGCGAGTATCACGAAATCGCACTTCTCGATGATCTCCAGATTCTTCCTGTGGCTCTCCTCGCTCACCTCGCTGAATGGAGCCTCGCTTACGATCTCGCATCCGAGTTGCGAGGCGACCTCGAAGTCCGTGTCCAGAACGTTCACGACGCCCACCGAGACTCTGTAGCCTCTCTCTCTGAGCATCTGAATTACAGCCGCTCCGCTCCCTCCGCCGCAGATCACGTGGACGTGAATTCCGTTATCTGCATCGCCGCTCGTCGGGATGACGAAGACGTGCCTTCCGACCCTCCTGACGATCGCGTTTATGCCGTAAACGTCCCTCACGGACTCCTCGCTTATCACGTCGATCCCTCCGGCGTACCTCACGACGCCGTCTTTCAGCATTATCACCTTGTCGGCAAACGTCGCCGCTAAATTCACGTCGTGAACAGAAATCAGAGCTGAGCAACCCTCGTCGACCCTCTTCCTGACTATCCTCATTATCTCTATCTGAGCCGCCAGATCGAGATGCGCCGTCGGCTCGTCGAGGAGCATGACCTTCGGCTGCTGTGCGAAGAGTCGAGCTAGTAGAACCTTCTGCTTCTCTCCCCCGCTCAGCTCGTCGAACGTCCGGTCCTCGTATCCCGCCAGTCCGACCTCTTCAAGGGACCTCAACGCTATCTCGTAGTCCTCGCGCGACGCCCTCCTTATTCCGGTCATGTGAGGTGTTCTGCCGAGCAGAACAACGTCGATTACCCTCAACTTCGTCTCCGGCGTCTCCTGCGGCAGATAAGCTGCGACTCTCGCTACGTCCTCGAGTTCGATCCTTCTCCCGTCGAAGAGGACCACGCCCCTCTTCGGCTTCAGTATTCCGAAGACAGTCCGGAGCAGCGTGCTCTTGCCCGCTCCGTTCGGACCCAGAACGGCTGCGAGCTCACCCTCTTCGACTTCAAGACTAACACCCTTCAGCACCTTCCTGCTCCTCAGCTCCACTTCGACGTCGAGGACCTTCAGCCTCATATTCCTCTCCTCAGAACGTAAACGAAGAACGGGGAGCCTATCAGCGCCGTAAGTGCTCCAACCGGGAGTTCGCCGGTTGTGGCGGTTCTGGCTAAGACGTCGACTACCGGCATCAGCGTCATGCCGAAGATTAGCGACGCTGGTAGTAACCTCTGATGAGCTTCGCCGAAGATCAGGCGCATCGTGTGCGGAACTATTATCCCCACGAATCCTATAACCCCGCAGCAGGCTACGCAAGCCGATGTGAGCAGCGAAACTACGGCGATTATCTCCTTTCTGAACCTGTCGACGTTAACCCCAACGGCTCTTGCATGCTCGTCGCCGAGGAGTATGGCGTTGAGGTTCCACGAGTTAGCAAGCAGATACGTAGCTCCGACAGCAAATGCTGTAGCGACTATCGTAACCTTCTCCCAGCTCGCCCTGGAAAAGCTCCCCATTATCCAGAAGAAGACCTCGTGCAAGCTGTTCTGGGAGAAGTAGACGACGAGTGTGGTCAATCCGGAGAGAAAAGACGCTACTGCTAAGCCCGCGAGCAGTATCGAATAGCTCTGACTGCCCCCTATTCTGTAGACGGCAAACACCGTGAGGAGGGAGGCGACGAAGGCTGCGAGCGTGAGGTTGAGTGTGGTTGCGTATCCGAGAGCTACGACCATCGCAGCTCCCACGCTTGCGCCGCTCGAAACTCCGAGGACGTAGGGATCGGCGAGGGGATTACGGAAAAAAGCCTGCATCGCGCACCCGCTTGCTGCAAGAGATGCGCCCACGAGCACGGCTAGGATGCACCTCGGAAGCCTACCCAGCATCAGCAGTTTGAGCGCGGATTCACTGTCCATCTCGAAGATATTCGCCGCTCCGGCGAGCAATTCCAGTGCGACGCTCGCAGCCAGCAGCGCGAACAGCAGAGCGATCCGCACAAAGTTGCTTGAGTGAAAGTCAATTAAACTTAACTATGGCTCGAATTCGTTAACTTTATTTAGTATCGATCAGCACGTGATAACAACAATGAGGTTTAGACTCCCGAAGCTAAGCAGAGAGGAGAGAACGGAGGAGTTGGAGGGTTACGAAGAGGAAGCACTCAAAGCCATCGAGGACGCTAAAAAGAGGAAGGAAATTCTGAAGAGCCGGGAAGAGAGAAAATTCGGTCGAAGGGTTCTGAAAGAGTACAGCGTCGAGGAGCACGGGGAACTGATAGAATACGAGCCACCCAGGGGCTGGAGGATCGTCGAAGACTACTGGGTCCTCGAACCTTACTGCAAGGTCTTCATAATATTTAACGAGGAGGAGCAAGAGTACCGCTACGTCGTCGCGGAACCGCGCCTCTCGCCGATAGAGGTTGAAATCTACGGTGAGATAAACCTGATCCTGCGAGATAAGCTCGAAAAAGACGTCGATGGGAAGCTCAGCAGGGAGGAGATCCTTAAGGAGAAGTTCGACGAGGTCGTCAGAGAGGTGGGGTTCGACCTCGACGACAGGAGCTACTACAAGATACTCTACTATGTGACCAGAGACTTCCTCTTCTACGGCAGGATAACGGCTTTAATGCTCGACAAGATGCTGGAGGACATCTCCTGCAACGGCTACAGGAAGCCGATCTACGTCTTCCACAGGAACT
>JBEVCD010000016.1:0-30323 GCA_040514265.1 Archaeoglobaceae archaeon
GTATTCGAGCGCCCTTGTACTCCATTATGCCCGGAACAGGCTTGAGAGTTGTGAAGTCGTAGTCCGCAACCTCGCTCCTCGCTCCTGTAAGCCTGTTGAGGAGCGTCGACTTGCCGACGGAAGGAAAACCTACTAAGACTACCGTCGCGTCCCCTTCCTTCTTTATCGATACCGAATCCCCGCCACCCCTAGACCTCTGCTTTTCAATCTCTTCCCTGAGCCTCGCTAGCTTCGCCTTCAGTCTGCCTATGTGGTGCTCTGTAGCCTTGTTGTAGGGCGTCCTCTTCAGCTCCTCCTCGATCTCCCTTATCCTGCTCGTTAAGTCCATGCTGATTGGAATACCTGGCTCGAAATTTAAGGGTTGAAGGTAACCTTCTCCCCGACCTCAGCTATCCCGTTGTCGATGGGATAGGTTATCTTCACGAAGTATCCCCTGTACTTCACGTACTCCTCCTCGCTGACTCCGAACTCTATCAGGACGTCGTGAAAGACGTTGTATTCTGGCGGAAACTTCCCGAACGTAGCGTTTATCAAAACGTCGCTGTCGTGCTCCGAAAGTATTTCGAGGACGCGGGAGGTAGGAAAGCCGTATTCGGGCAGGAAGTCGACACCGAAGTTCATGACGAATCGAGCCGAGGAGTTCAAGAGCTTCACCTTCCACACCATCCTGAGGTCGCTGTAAACGTCGAACCTCTCGACACACCTGATCGCCCCGCATTCCATGCCGGAGCCCACGATTACGCCCTGATCGTTCCCGAGCCCGTACTTTTTAGCGAGGCTGTTAAGGCGCTGAACTGCTGCATCCGTCCAGACTATCCAGAATATCTCTCCAAAGTTGTTCTTGAGCCAGCTCGTAAACCTGCAAAAGCTGAACGCATCCGGAAACCTAATCAGTATCTTGTCCCCATCGTCGGCTCCGCTAAGTACGGTGTAGAGTGTGTTCATTCGTTCCAGCGTCGCAGAGCCCGGAAATAAAGCTTTCTTTCGCTTCTGAAATTACTCAGCCGAAGCTGACACTGATTACCTGCACCTGATCGGCTGCGTCCTCTATAAGATCGCTGACGTTTACGAGCTTGTCTATGAACTTCATGAGGAAGTGCCAGTCGAGATAGCTGTCGAAGTCCACCTTGTGAACCTTCTCGTATATCCTCGCCTTTATTGCGTCCACCTCCTCTTCGCGGATCTTTATCTTAAGCAGTATCTCCCCGAGCTCCTCGCCGTTCATCGACTGAATGGCGTCGTAAAGCAGTCCGGTCATGACGTGGTTTATCTCCGCTATTCTGGTGAGATCCTCCCTGAGCACCTCCGGCAGCTTTATTCTGAGGAAGAGAATCGCTAGGTCTTCGAGTTCATCGAGTACCTCGTCGATCATCTCTATGAGATCGCAGAGCATCGGGCGTATCGAGGGCAGGAACGCTCCTTCGTAGATGCGCAGTATTGCTTCCCTCCTGACGGAGTCCCCGAGCTTTTCGAGCTCGCAAACCTCACCCAGGATGCTCCTGTCGTCGCGCTGAAGTGCAGCTCTGAAAATGTCGCTCGCGTTTATCAGCAGGTTAACGTGCTCGTCCACGAGGCTCAGGACTGTTCTCTCCTTCTCCCCCCCGAAAACAAACTTCTTTATCTTCTCGATCATCCTTTCACCTTCTCAACCACCCGGACGTACTCGATCCTCGTAAAGGGGTAGTTTCCGCTCTCGTCCTTCTCCGCCGACTTGACCATGTCCCATATCGCGAGCAACGCTGCGCTCGCAGCCGTGAGGGCTTCCATCTCGACGCCCGTTTTCGCAGTAGCCCTAACCTCGCAGGTTACCTTAACGCCGTCGTCAAGGATGTCGAAGTCCACCTTCACCGACGTCAGCGGAAGCGGGTGGCAGAGCGGTATTAGCTCGGGGGTTTTCTTGGCAGCCATGACAGCTGCGACGCTCGCAACTGCGAAGACGTTTCCCTTCTCAACCTCGCCCCTCCTTATAAGCTCAAGAGTTTCCCTTCTGAGCCTTATGAAGCCTTCAGCGATCGCTCTCCTCGCTACGTCTTCCTTCTCCGAAACATCGACCATTCTGACCTTTCCGTCGCTGATGTGCGTTAGTTTCATCGGTAAGGGTATCGCAAAACCTATTAAAAATGTTCTCGCACACACTGTATGGAGGTGCTGATAGTCGTTGACATGCAGAAGGATTTCTGTTACAGAGACGGAGCTCTCTACATAGAGAACGCGGAAGAAATATTCGAACCGACGAGAAAGGTCGTGGAGGCTGCGAGGGGTAAGATACCCGTAATATTCACACAGGACTGGCACAGAAAGGACGACCCGGAGTTCAAGATCTGGCCTCCGCACTGCGTCGAGGACACGAGAGGTGCCGAGATAATTGACGAGCTCCAGCCGAGCGAGGAGGACTACTACGTCAGAAAGAGGAGATACTCGGCTTTCTTCGCCACCGACCTCGACCTCCTGCTGAGGGAGCTGAGGGCTGAGAGAGTTTACATCTGCGGCGTCGCCACGAACATCTGCGTCCTCCACACGGCTGGTGACGCGAAGCTGAGGGGGTACGAGGTCAGCGTAATAAAAGACTGCACGAAAGCTTTGAGCGACTACGACTACGAATACGCTCTGAAGCACATGAAGAACGTGTTCAACGCGGAGATCATAACCTCGAAGGAGTTCGTCGAAAGGGTGAAGTGATGGACCCTCTGGAAATACTGAAAAAGCACGTGAGCGACGAGAAGCTGATCAAGCACTGCATAGCGACGGCAGCGATAATGAAGGAGCTGGCAAAGGAGCTCGGGGAGAACGAAGAGCTCTGGTGGAAGATAGGGATACTCCACGACGTGGACTACGAGAAGGTCGGCGGGGACATGCAGAAGCACGGCATCGTGGGCTACGAGATACTCAAGAGCGAGGGTGTGGAGGAGAAGGTTGCAGAAGTCGTGCGGAGGCACAACCACCACTTATTCGGTGACTACGAGGAACCCGTCGAGATAGCCCTTCAGGCTGCGGACAGCGCTTCGGGATTGATAATAGCCTGCGCGCTCGTCAAGGGGGGAAAGATAACGGAGGTCACACCTAAAACCGTGAAGAAGAAGTTTAAAGAGAAGAGCTTCGCGGCGGGCTGCGACAGGGACAGGATAAGGATGATAGAGAGGCTGATGCCACTAGAAAAGTTCTACGAGGTTGCGATAAGGGCTCTCGTCGGGGTGAAGGATCAGCTCGATCTAAGCTGATAACACTTCCTCTCCTCATCCCACACGAGCTTCTCAGCGATTCCGTCGTCGAGGACGAAGAACTTCAGCTGCGACGCCACCTCGTAGAAGTCAGACTCCCGGACGTTCAGCCAGTCAAAGTCTCTAAAGACGGACTTGAAGATTCCCCTCGCAACATCGCTACCCACGCGGATGCGGAAGCTCTTCTTCGGCAGCTCGATCCGCAGCCTCCACTTCGCGACTACTGGAGGTTGGACGCTCTTTATAGCTCTCTCAACGTCTTCGCCGTCACAGACGACGCGCAGAACTATTTCGGCTATGTGGTTCAGCCTGTCCGGCACACCGACGACGCTGCCTCTCAGCTCTATCCTCCTAGAAACAACTTTGAAACCTGACTTTTCGAGCTCCTCGCCTATCTTCGGAGTCAGAACCTTCTCCTCGCCCTTGTCGACGATTCCGCCCAGGACGTAACACTCGGAAGTTTCCCCCCTGAAAGCCTTCTCGGCGTAGGGATCGAGGAGCAAAACCTCACCTATGCCTCTCTCCGTCAGGAAGTCTTCGAGTCTCTCGTAGTATCTGCCAACGCCGAAGTCGTGCGACGCGACTATCAGCTTGTCGTCCCAGAGATACTTCCTCACGACGCCCAGAACCTGCTTCACCTGAACTTCGAGGCTGAACTTTTCCTTCTCGCTGTGTAGGTCGTAGAACCGGCAGTCTATCGCGATGTAGGGAAAGCTGTCCCTCTCGACTATGTCCTTCTTGGAGATTATGCCTTCGCACTTAGCCAGACAGACGTCGGCGACGTTTTCGCTCACGGGGACGATGTACTTATAGCTACCGCAGGTGCAGAGGGAATACTTCCCGTTGGCTACCAGCAGCGCTATACGCTGCAGCGAACAGTGCTGCTTGGAACTGACGCCTATACCCCTTACACCCTTCTCTCTCAGAATCTGAACGAAGAGGTCGACGAGACGCATTACAAAAAAGAAAGAGAATTATCTGCCCTTCCACTTGGGCTTCTCTTTCCTCAGGAAGGCTCCGATTCCTTCCTTCAGGTCTTCGGTCGCGAACAGCAATCCGGCTGCCGTGCACTCCCACTCCAAACCAATGTCCATCGGAACCTCGCCGCCCTTGTTGATGAGTCTCTTGACCATAGCCATCGAGAGGGGCGCGCAGCGCTCTGCGAGGTCCTTCGCGAACTTCATCACTTCCTCCTCGAACTTGTCGTCGTCGAACACCTTGTTGACGAGCCCGAACCTCTCGGCTTCTTCAGCCGTTATCCTCTCTCCCGTAAGTGCGAGCTGCATAGCCCTGCTTATTCCCACGAGCTTCACCAGCCTCTGAGTTCCGCTCCAGCCCGGAATCAGTCCGAGCGTAACTTCGGGCAGCCCGATTATTGCCGACTTCTTAGCCAGCCTTATGTCGCAGTTCATCGCTATCTCAAGCCCGCCGCCGAGTGCATAGCCGTTTATAGCGGCGATTACCGGCTTCGGAATCTCCCTGAGTCTGCTAAACACCCTCTCTCCCTTTCTGTTGTGTTCGAGGAAGTCGAAGGGGTGCAGAATTACGGAGCCTGCAAGGTCGGCGCCAGCCGAGAAAGCCCTGTCGCCGGCTCCGGTTATGACGATGACTCTCGTCTCGTTGTCGTTCCAGAGCATGTCTATAGCTCTGTTCAGCTCGTCGAGCATCTGGGCGTTTATCGTGTTGAGGGGCGGTCTGTTGAGGATCAACTTCGTTACCCCGTCTCCCACCTTTTCGATCTTTATCGTCTGGAATCCCTCCTCCTCCTTCGCCTCCTTCTTGCCCTCCATGAGCTCCTTGAGCTTGCCCTCTTTGAGCGTCTTAGCCGGCTCGAATATCTTCTTTCCGCAGAACTCTACGAGCTCTTCGAGTCTCTTCACTATCTGCTCCTCGCTGAAGTTCTTCGCGAACTCGAACGGTCCGAACGGTCTGTTCAGACCGAGCTTTATGGCTGTGTCTATGTCCTTCGGAGTCGCAACGCCCATTTCGACCAGCTTGACCGCTTCGTTTATCTCCACGAATATGAAGTCCATCGGGTTGATCTTGTCAGTAGCCTTGCTCATGTCGATCTGCGGTCTCCCCTTGCTCCAGTCGTACCAGCCCTGCCCGGTCTTTGCTCCGAGCTTGCCCTCCTTGACCATCTTTTCGAGTATCTCTGGCGGCTCGTAGTCGGGGCTGATGGTCTTCGCGTAGTACTTCATGGCGTTGTAGAATATGTCCACTCCGGTGTAGTCCATCAGCTCGAACGGTCCCATAGGCAGCCCGGTTCTGCGCATCGTCGCATCCACTTCTTCCGGCGTCGCTACGCCCTTTTCGAGGATACACATTAGAAGCGCACCACTCGGAGCGGTGACGCGATTGACTATGAACCCGGGCACGTCCTTTTCGACCCTAACCGGTGTCTTGCCCAAGCTCTTAACGAACTCGACGAGTAGCTGCATGGTTTCCTCGCTGGTCTTTTCACCCTTTATTACCTCCACGAGCTGCATCAGCACCGGCGGGTTGAAGAAGTGCAAGCCCGCGAACTTGTCGGGTCTCGAAGTTACTGCCGCTAAGTCTGTTATCCTCATCGTCGACGTGTTGCTCGTGAATATGCAATCCGGCTTCGCGAGCCTGTCGCACTCCTTGAAGACCTCAGTCTTTATTTCGAAGACTTCGGGCACGGCTTCGATTATTAGGTCGGCGTCCTTCACAGCCTCGGCGAGGTCAACCGTTGGTGTTATCCTCGATAGAACGTCCTCCGGCGTCTCCTTTATCCTGCCCTTCGAGTGAAGCTTCTGCAAGCTTTCCTTTATCATGTTCATGCCCCTGTCGACGAACTCCTGCTTTATATCTCTCAGCGCAACGCTGTAGCCGGCGATCGCGCAGACCTCTGCGATTCCGTGTCCCATGACGCCGGCGCCGAGAACTGCCACCTTTTTTATCCTCTCCTTCACGTTCATGCTAATCACCAGCAGGGGTTCCGGTAGTTTTTAATAAATTTTGCTGTTTTGAACATTCCTGAGCTCTTCGACTTTGTCCATCATTCCAAGCTTTTCGTAGGCTTCGATCGCGTGTTTCAACCAGCTCTCGTCTTTTTTCGCCTCCTCCTCGCAGTACCTCGCGAAGTTCAGCCAAGCTTTTTTCGCCTTCTCCCTATCGCCGAGCTTTTCGTATATCTTTGCCACGTCCTCCCAGAAGACACCTTCTTCTTCAGCCTCCTTCAGGTAGTATTCGAGTGCTCTCCTCCACGCTTCGCTGGCATCCTTACCGGCTTCTTCAAGGAGCTTCGCCACGTCCTCCCAGAACCACGGCTCCTCTTCAGCGTACTTCGCGAGACATTCTGCTGCTTTTTCAAGGTTTCCAGCTTTCTTGTAAAGCTCACTGGCTTCCTTCCAGTAGTAGGAGTCTTCCCTCTCCTTCGCCAGCCTCTCGTAGAGTTCAGCAGCTCTCTCGTACTTCCCGGCTTTCTCGTAGCACCACGCCGCCGATTCGAGGAGTTTCGCCTTCTCGTAGCACTCTGCGGCTTTCTCGTATCTGCCGGATTTCTCGTATTTCCTCGCCGCAGCCCTGTAGTTCCCGCTTCTCTCAAGAGATTCCGCGCTTCTGAGCCTTTCGGAAATACTAAGATCGGGCTCGGAGATGTACCACAATCCGAAGACGAAAATCGCTGCGAATACGAGGGTTACGTAGCCCACAACTTCGAGCTGCCCGGTGTAGCAGGAGTAGGCTGCGTAGGCT
Organism: Archaeoglobaceae archaeon; assembly: GCA_040514265.1. Taxonomy (GTDB): domain Archaea; phylum Halobacteriota; class Archaeoglobi; order Archaeoglobales; family Archaeoglobaceae; genus WYZ-LMO2. The sequence continues at coordinate 6,939 of JBEVCD010000016.1, forward strand.
GAAGCTAACAAAGCTGCCAGAGCTGCCAAAGCGTACTTCGACCTAGCGTAGATCAGCACAGCAAGCAGAACGGCGAAGACCACTGCGAGCATTGCGTAGCCTATACCGAAGACCAGACGGATCAAAAAGACGAATCCGAAGAAGTAGACTATCGCCGCCGCTATGCAGACTGCGACTGCTAAGATTGCTACGAAAAGCGCCGTAAACCTGTCCATGTTTTAAATAACTTAAATTGAATAAAGTTTTTTCGTCTTTTCCAGAGCCGCAACCAGCTTTTGAAGCGCATCTGCGAGCTTCGATATCTCCTCAGCGTCGCTGCTGATGGCTATTAGCCTGCAGACGTTCGCGATCGCGCTCTCGATTGCGCTGAGAACGTTAGAATCTACAGAGACGACCTCTGTTCTATTCTTTTCCTCCTTCTCCTCCTCCCTTCGCTCTTCGGTCTCACCGCAGTTCACGCAGAACACCCTTCCGTCCTTTTCGAAGAGCGGCATCATGCACTCCGGGCAGTGATCGCTGAGCATCTTCGCCCCCTTCTGCAGAAGTTCGGCGGCGTTCGCTATTACCTCATCCGAAATTTTTTTATCACCCACGCCGGCAGTAAACCTCTGGATTGTTAAATCTTCTGAGGTGGTGCGCATGGCGAAAGTTCCGGAAGACGTGTTGGAGACTCTTAACAGAATTATCTCCGACGACACCGTGCCGAGAAACGTGAGGAGGGTCGCGAGCGAGATAAAGGAGAGGCTTCTGAAAGCCGACGATATCGCAGCGGAAGCCGCGTCGGCGATCGCCATGCTCGAAGATCTCTCATCCGATCCGAACATCCCGATGCACGTCAGGACGATGATCTGGAACCTCTCAAGCCAGCTGGAGAAGATCTCGGTTGCTTGAGTTCGTCAGAAAACTCATACACCTTTCCGGACTCCTCTACATTCCAGCCTACTCCTTTTTAGGCAGGGATCTCCTGCTCCTCTGTCTCGCCCTTATCCTCTCAATTGTTTTCCCTCTCGAATACCTCCGCCTAAAGAGGGGTTTTTTGCAGGAGCTTTTCAGGAGCTACGAGAAAGGTAGACCGGCTGGATACGCGCTTTACGCAGTTGCTATCTTCCTAGTCACGCTCTTCTTCAGCGAGAAAGCCTGCTACGCAGCCGTGATATGCTCCAACCTCGGTGACGTCGTGGCGGCGATTTTCAGGAAGTTCGGAATCGCAAAGGTGGCGATGTTCGTGGCGAGCGCCTTAGCTTCCGCAGCCATGAACCTCGGCTTTTCCGCGATCCTCGCAGCCCTTGCATCTTCGATGGTCGAAGGTGGAAGGATAGACGACAACCTTTCGATTCCCATCGTGGCTGCGACTGTTTACGAGGCAAGTTATTTACTCGTGACGACTTGAACCATGGACGCCAGCGACGCTCTGAAGATATCGAGAGAGGTTGTTAAAAACGTCAGGAGGGCTCTGTCCTCCCTCCCGTTCGAGAGCAGAAGGGTCGAGGTTGGAATGGGGAAGGACGGTACGCCGACTAAGCTCGTGGACAGCGTCGCTGAGAGGGCTGCGCTTGAGGTTCTTAAAAAGGAGAATGTTACGGTCGTGAGCGAAGAGGCGGGAATCGTCGGAGAGGGTGACATCTTCGTCGCCCTGGACCCAATAGACGGAACTTTCAACGCCGAAAGGGGAATACCGCTTTACTCCGTAAGCCTCTGTTTCAGCAACGGCGAGAGGTTCGGAGAAGCTTTCTTCGGATACGTCTACAATCTTGCAACCGGCGACGAGTACTACGCGTCTCAGAGAGCTTTCTGGAACGGAAGAGAAGTTTCAGTCAGCGACGAGGTTTCGCTGAACTGTAACGCGATATTCTACTACCCGACGAAGCTCATGCCGTTCAAGAGGACGAGGATCTTCGGCTGTGCTTCGCTGGAGCTGTGCTTCGTCGCAACGGGCGTATTTGACTGCTTCATCGATGTCAGAAACATGCTCAGAATATTCGACGCCGCAGCAGGACTTTTCGTGATAGAGAGAGCCGGAGGTGTCGTAAGCGACGTCGAGGGCAGGTCGCTGTATTCGAAGCGCTTCAGCATGGAAGAAAGGCTAAATATAGTCGCAGCCAATCCGGAGTTGCACGCCAAGCTACTGGAGTTGGTCAGATGAGAGCGGCAGTCGTGTTCAAGGACGCCGTGGTTGCAGGGAAAGTCGTTTCATTCCTCGAAGAGGTCGGAGTCGAAGCCAGAGAGTTCGTCGAGCCAAAGGAGGAGCTTGAGGACTTCGACTTCATCGTCAGCGTGGGCGGAGACGGAACGATACTCAAAATCCTGCAGTTTCTGCGCAGGGAGGTTCCGATCTTCGGAATAAACACCGGAAAGGTCGGAATCCTCACTCACGCTACACCGGAAGACTTCGAGGAGAAGCTCAGGAAGGCTATCGAGAGCTTCGAAGTCGAGAAGTTTCCACGACTGAGCTGCCACGCCGGGGGCGTTGAGCTTTTAGCCCTCAACGAGGTCGCCTTCTTTGCCAGGGAGGTAGCCAGAATGCTCGACGTCGAGGTGCTCGTAAACGACTGCAGCGTCGCCAGGCTCAGGTGCGACGGGGTGTTAGTTTCCACGCCGATAGGCTCGACTGGTTACTCGCTCTCAGCCGGCGGACCGATAGTGGATCCGTACTGCGAAGTCGTAGTTATAGCAGCCGTCGCACCCTTCACCTTAAGCTGGCGACACATGGTAGTGGGAATGGACCGCGTGATAAAACTCAGGGGCGAGGGTTTGGCTATCGCCGACGGGCAGAGGCGGGTTGAGTGCTCAGAAGTCGTCATCAAGAAGTCCAGACACCCAGCCGTCTTCTTCAAGAAGGAGAGGCTTGCGGAAACGCTCGAAAGGGTTAGGACCCTGTGATGTTCTCCATTTCCTCCCAGTCGAGTTCGATCGTGTCAACGAGTTCTTCTATTCTCCTGACCTGCCTCCCGATCTTCTTTCTCAACTCCTCGTCGTCCAGAAGTTCCGCGTATCCGTAAATTGCCGCAAGAGGGTTTCTTATTTTGTCAACGAGCTCCGCTATGTGCTCTGTGGACGCGATCAACTTTTTCAGCATCTCCTCGCGGGCTCTCCTTTCCTCCAGAGAACTGAACGCGAAGGCTAAGTTTTCAGCCATAGCCCGTATCAGTCTCTCCTCCTCTTCTTCCAGCTCTTTCGTTACGTGGAGGTAGCCGTAGAACCTGCCACTCCACTCTATCCTGAAGGGGCTTTCCTCCTCACTTATTTTGGCCCCGTAATCCGAGAGCAGTTTCTCGACCTCCCTCTTCAAACCCTCTACACTTTCAGCCTTCAGAATCGCCTCGCTAACGGCGAGCAGCTTTCTGAGAAGTTCGTTCGTCTTCTTCAACTTGTCTTCGAGCCTCAACCTCTCGGTGACGTCTCTGAAGTTCGCGATGAAGCCGACGATCTTTCCGTTCCTCCAGAGGAGTCTGACGTTCCCCTCTGCGATTACGGTCTCTCCGCGCTTGTTCACGAACTTCAGAATGACACCCTTCAGATCCTTGCGGAGTCTGAACGCTTCGTTGTATTTTCTGTATATCTCTCCAACCTGATCCTCCGGCAGGAACTCGCTGAAGTGTCTGCCAACGACTTCCGTGCGCGAGTAACCTGTCACATCCTCAAAAGCCCTGTTCACTTCGAGTATGTTCCCCTTCAAATCCGAAACGACTATCACGTCCAGACTGTTCTCGAAGAACTCCCGGTACTTCCTCTCGCTCTCCTTCAGCTCCGTTTCGAGTTTCACCCTGTCGGTGACGACCCTCGCTATTCCCTCTACGTAATCGCTCATCACCCACTCGTGCAGCTCGACCCAGTCAACCTCACCATCTTTGAGGAACCTGAAGACGCCCACGCCGTCTCCACGTTCGAGAACTCTTCTGAAGAACTCTCCGAACTTTTCGTAGTCCTCAGGATGAACTAAGTCCTTTAAATTCTTACCGACGAGCTCTTCCAGCTTCATGCCGAGTACACGCTCGACTGCGGGGTTTACCTCCACGAAACGACCTTCTCTATCGAGGATGAAGAAGACGTCTTTAGCGTTTCTGAAGAAGGACTCTATCCTCTTCAGCCTGTCCTCGACCTTCTTCCTCTCCGTCAGGTCCCTGATGATCAGCAGAATTGCGGGCTTCCCCTTGTAGGATATCAGAGCGGAGTTCACCTCCACGTAGCACTCTCTCCCGTCTGGCAGAACGAAGACCTCTTCAGCCGGTTCGACCTCCTCCCCGCAGAACATCCTGCGCATCCTCTCGACGGCGAGGGGCAGAAATTTCGGGTGTACGAACTTCGTGACCTTCTCGCCAAGGAAGTTCTCCGCACTCAGCCCGGTAATTCTTGACAAGCTGTCGCTTACGAAGATTATCTTCTCACCGTCGTGCACGACGATGGGATCGGGGCTCCTCCTGACAACCTCTCTGAAGAGCTCGTAGGACTCGACGATCTCAGCCAGCTCCTCGACTTCGTCTTTTTCGAGTATAAGGTCGGCGTTTCCGCACGGAGCTATCACCTTGCACCCCCTCTTTTTGGCTTCTTCGACGAGTTCCTCGGAGCAATCCCTGATTATTGCAACTCTGCAGTCTTCAAACTCCTCCCCGACCACCCGGATCCTCATGATCAATTGAAATCTGTAATTAATGTTTTATAACCTTTGTCGAAAATGTTTATAGTAGCCGCGGAGAATCTGAATGATGCGGACGTCCTTCGCGATCGGAAGGGTCTTCGGAATAGAAGTTCGCGTTCACGTAAGCCTGATAGTCATTCTTGCCCTTCTTGTTTACGCCTTCTACATTTCTCCGCCACCTCTCGGATTCAGAGACCTCGAAAATTCACTTGTTCTCTCCATCCTCGCTTCGCTGCTCGTCGTCCTCGCGATACTCGTGCACGAGCTAGCCCACTCGCTGGTGGCGATGAACTTTGGCGTCAGGGTCAGAACGATCGTCCTCTTCATCTTCGGCGGAGTTGCGATGATGGAGGAAATACCGAGGGAGCCAAAAAAGGAGTTCATGGTAGCAGCAGCCGGACCTTCGGCGAGTTTTGCGCTCGCATTCGTCTCTCTGGCTTTAACTCCAGTACTGCCCTTTCCGATTTCACGCCTGAGCGTCAGCTTCGCTTACCTGAACGTGATTCTCGCTCTCTTCAACCTCCTGCCAGCCTTTCCGATGGACGGGGGAAGGATTCTCAGGAGCTTTCTCGCGGCAAGAATGGGGTATGCGAGAGCTACTAAGATAGCTGCCGAAGCTGGAAGGATGTTCGCAGTTCTCATGGCAATCTTCGGACTCTTCTACAACTACTGGCTCATACTGATAGCCCTCTTCATCTACATGGGTGCGAACGAAGAGGAGAGGCTCGTAACACTCGAAGAGATCCTCGGCAGGGTGAGGGTTAGAGACGTGATGACGAGAGAAGTTCTGACGGTTACTCCAGAGACGAGAGTAGCCGAGGTTCTTGAACTCATGCTGAAGCACAAGCACCTCGGCTACCCGGTCGTCGAGGACGGGAGGATCGTTGGTGTGGTTACGCTCAAGGACATAATCAACGCGAACCCCGACGACCCTGTGGCGAACGTTATGAGCAGGAGTGTTGTGACGATTTCGCCTGACGCAACAGCCTTCGAAGCGTTCAAGCTGATGAGCGAGAACGAAATCGGCAGACTCCTCGTTACCGAAGACGGCAAGCTCGTCGGGATAGTGACGAGGAGCGACATAATGAAGGCTAAGGAGCTGCTCGAAGCGATGGAGGTCCTGGGATGGAGAGGCTCAAGATAGTGGGAACAGCTCACGTTTCGAGGAGGAGCGTGGAGGAGGTAATTGAGACCATAGAGAGAGAAAAGCCCGACGCGGTAGCCGTTGAACTCTGCCCGAGGAGGTTTAAAGCCCTCGTCGAGGGTGTCGGTGAAGACGTATCACTCAGGGACGTCCTCAGGGGAAACAAAGCCTTCCTCCTCCTCTTTCAAGCCCTCCTGTCCTACATACAGAGGAAGATAGGCGAGGAGTATGGAGTAAAACCGGGAAGCGAGATGCTGGCAGCGATTGAGAAGGCCAGAGAGATCGGAGCCGACGTTCTTCTGATAGACAGAGACATAGGAGTAACGTTCGCGAGGTTCTGGGGATCTCTGAGCTTCTTCGAGAAACTCAAGTTCGTCTTCCACCTTTTCAAAGATTTTGTTTCCGGAAGAGGTGTCGACGTCGAAGAGCTGCTCGAAGGCGATGCGCTCGATACGATGATAAGCGAGTTCAGAAAAATATCACCGAAAGCTGCTCAGATCCTGATAGACGAGAGGGACGCGTATATGGCTTACTGCCTTTCGCAGGCTCTTAAAAAGTACAACAAGATCGTAGCAGTCGTCGGAGCGGGGCACAAGAGGGGGATAGAGGAGAAGCTAGCCGGAGCGGAAGAGATAAACGTACGGGAACTTTTGAAAGTCGAGGAGGGAAGGAGTTGGTTAAAGATCCTCGGGTTCGCCTTTTCTGCTTTTATAATCGGGGTTTTCGTCCTCATAGCTTTCTCCCTCGACACAGAAGCTGCACTGGAGGCTTTCGCTTACTGGTTTCTTATCAACGGAGCTCTAGCATCTGCGGGAGCGGCGGTTGCAAGAGCTCATCCCCTCTCGATCGCAGCCGCTTTCTTAACGGCTTGGCTCACCTCTATCAACCCCGTAGTGGCTGCCGGCTGGATCAGCGGGATGGTGGAAGCCTGGAAGAGGAATCCGACGACTAAGGACATCTCCGCCATGCTCGAAGCGAAGAGTCTCTCGGAGATGATGAAGAACAGATTTTTCAGGGTTCTGCTCGTAGCCGCGCTGACAAACGTCGGGAGCTTCATCGGAACGATCTACGCGAGCTACTACATAATCACGAGGTTCGGAATAGACATCGCGGACATCGTGAGGGAGGTGCTGATCGGGTGGTTGTGATACACCTGCGCCCGATCGGAGAAGTCGAGAGCTTCCTCCTCGAGTCTCTGAGAGATGCGATGGAGGAGAAGTTCGGTAAAGCCGTCGTGCTGCAGAAAATGGAGCCCCCGCTTCGCTGCTACAATCCGCTGCGAAGACAGTTCAACTCCACGTGCCTGCTCGCTCACCTCGATCGGCGACGCGTCACGCTCGGTGTTACGGGTTTCGATATCTACGCCGGGAGTCTGAACTTCGTCTTCGGAGAAGCCGAGCTCGGAGGCAGCAGAGCCGTCGTCTCCACTTACAGGCTAAGGGGCGAGAGGATCGTCGAGAGGCTGATCAAGGAGGCTACGCACGAGATCGGACACGTCCTCGGGCTGAGACACTGCAGGAACAGGCGGTGCGTAATGTCCTTCAGCAACTCGGTGCTCGAAGTCGATGCGAAGTCGGACGAATTTTGCGAGAGATGCCGGAGAGAGCTAGGTTTGTGAAGTTCAGGCTGCACGGTGAGAAGGTCAGAGGAGATTTCGTGCTGGTCAGGTTTCCGAAGGCTGGAAGAGGAACTTGGCTGCTGATCAGGATCTGAGTGCGAAGGTTTATATTGAACTAAATTAACTAACAATCATGGTAGAACCCTTGACCGTGCGGACGGGGGATTACGGGTTCTGGAAGGTAATCGTAGCTGAGGAGAGGAGGGAGGTAGAGGCTGGTAAGCCCTGCGAGTTGGAGGTTGCGAAGTTCAGACTACCGCCGCACACGGTTATCACGCCGCTCTCCGTAGCCAGGCATGCGATCTGCTGCCTTCTGGACGTCAGAACCACGAGCGGTAGGAAGATAGAGGAGGAGAAGTTCGTCAGCAGAGCTGTCCTGCTACCGTTCCGCGACGGCGTAATCGAGGAGGGCGACGTCGTAGGCGTAATCAGAGTGATCACGACGGATTCGCAGAGCCTCGAAATCGGAGAACTGGAGGCTAACATCGTCTACGGAGATGGCGAGATCGTCAGGAAGAGAGCTAGGTTGAGGGAGGGATGGTACAGAAGGTGGAACATCGGTGAGTGGTTCCCGGTCGTTTCATCGGAGAGAAGGGAGGTGGAGAGGGGGAAGGTTTGCTTGCTGAACGTCAAACCCGTGGAGTTGCCAGAGAACACGATCGTCTCGCCGCTCTCTACGACTTACAACGCCCTCGGAAAGCTCGTGGATGTGCTGAGCCCCGGTAAACCGAAGAGGATTGAGGAGAGGAGAGTGGTTTCGAGAGCAGTCTTCCTGCCTTTCTTCGACGGTGTCATCGAGGAAGGGGATCTCCTCGGCGTCCTGAACGCTTACTACGTCTCGGTCGGAGATTACGCCATTAACGTCTTCAAGTACGTGCTCGGTATAGGATACGCCAACATCGTTTATACGAGGGGCGGAGCGTTCGAGAGGGAGAGGATAAAGCTCACGCCGCTTATGTTCAGGAGGAGCAAGATCTGGTCATTTCAGCCGGTCGTCGCAGCTGAAAACGTCAGGCTTGAGGAAGGTTTCGGGTTGGTGAAGATAGAGCCCCTCGAATTCCCAGCCGGAACCGTGATCCAGCCAGTCTTCGGATGGGGGAGGGGCTACTACCTCCTCGACCTCTACGGAAACCCGAAGCCGATCGAAGAAGACAGGAAATTCGAGAAGGTTGCGGTAATAGCCACTGAAGATGCCGAGATAGTCCGCGGGGAGGTGATAGGTTCCGTCGCAGCTTACAACGTTTCGATTCTCCCCGAACCCGAGCTCTTCGTCGCGAGGCTCCAACGTTAATTTTTTACCCGCAGCAGAGCTTCGGGTATGAAGATCGTCCTTTCGCTTGGCGGCTCGATGCTCTCTTCGGTTGAGAGGATAAAGAGGTACGCCGAAGTGATAGACGAGGCTGCCAACGGCAAGAAGCTGTTCGTCGTCACCGGAGGTGGAAAACTCGCGAGGGAGCTGATAGAAGCGGCTAGAAGTCTCGGAGCGAGCGAAGTCGTTTGCGACAGAATAGGAATAGCTGTAACGAGGCTCAACGCCACGCTACTAGCTGTAGCTTCCAGAAAGGCGCCGAAGGTTGTTCCGGAGACTTTCGAAGAAGCCGAAGCTCTTTCGAAGCTCTACGACGTCGTAGTAATGGGCGGAACGTTTCCCGGGCACACCACCGACGCAACTGCGGCGCTGCTTGCGGAGTACGTGGGAGCAGACGTTCTGCTCAACGCGACGTCGGTCGACGGCGTTTACTCCGAAGACCCAAAGACTTCGAGGGATGCGACGAGGTTTGACAGACTCACGCCGAGGCAACTCGTCGAAATAGTTTCCTCCGCAGCTGCGAGAGCTGGAGCCAACGTCGTCGTAGACCTGCTGGCAGCCAAAATAATAGAGAGAAGCGGGATAAAGACCATCGTCTTCCTCGGCGAACCCGAGAACCTCGCAAGAGTTCTGAGGGGGGAGGTCATCGGAACCGTCATAGAAGCTCCATGACTGGGTATTTAGCCTCCTCGTCCCACCTGAGCCGAGCCCTGACGGTGGCTTCGCCGACCTTTACCTCCACGTAGGCGTAGAGCATGTCCGGGAGCAGAGACGTGTAGCCGAAAGCGGAATTCGCCTTTTTGGCGTCTATCTCAACCCTAACATCCACAACGTACGGCTGAAGCCTGACGCAGCTCTCTATAGCTCTCGCGAGTAACTCCGCGTTCTCCTCCGAAACCGGAGCTCCTACGAACTGGTGGAAGAGGGCTCCGAGCTTTATTCCAGCCTCAAAAGCCGCTCTCACCTCGTCCATAGAGGCGCTTCGCTACTGGGCTTAAAACATACGCTGCGGAAGCGAGGGCTGTCAGGGCAGGTTCCTTCAAAATCGCCGCAGCTGCAACGATTGCTCCAGCGATGAGGAGTGACCTCTTCAGCCTCGGATAAACGATGTCCGAAACCATAAGGATCGAGGTCACTGCAACGATAGCAGCCAGGAGCTTTGCGTCGACGTCGAGGAGGATCAGACTTGCCACCAGCAGAGCGTTAGGGAGAGTTGGAAGCCCGTAGAAGTCGGTGAAGTTCTCAACGTTGAAGCGCGCCAGTCGCAGCACGGCGAAGGCGAGCAGCAGGGCTGCGAGGGGGAAGAAGTGTGGTGAGAAGATCACAAGCATCGATGCAGGCAGCACGCCGAATGATATCGCGTCGCCGAAGGAGTCGAGCTGCTTGCCTACTGCGCTCTTCTCGGTTTTCTCCGCCACCAAGCCGTCGACGCCGTCAACTAAGCTTGCCAGACAGAGCATCCTGAAAGCCTCGCCCACGTCGCCGTAGAGTAGCAAGTAGGTCACGCCGGAAAACCCCAGAAGGGCGTTGAGAACGCTCAGCGAGTCCGCGAGGCTAACGAGTCTGAATATTTTCATATACAGCCACCGTCTGACCGGCTTTGACCTTCTGACCCCTCCTGACGACGAACCTTACGCCTTCAGGCACTTCGAGCGTCACGCGCGAGCCGAAGCGTATCATCCCTATCCTCTGCCCCTTCTCGACTTTGTCCCCTTCTTTAACGTAACAGACTATCCTCCTCGCAAACATCCCCGCCACCTGCGTGACCCTGAACTCCCCGAACTCGCTTTCGATCGTTATCTCGTTCCTGCACTCGTTCCCCCTTATCAGAAAAGCCGGGAGCTTCCTGCCCGGAAAGAAGCTCACGCTCTTGACCACTCCGCTCACCGGGCTTCTGTTCACGTGACAGTCGAGCGGGGACATGAAGATGTCGATCCTGCGGCACGCGAGCCTTATTATCTTTCCGTCCGCCGGAGAGACTATTCCCTCGCCTATCTCCCTCTCGGGGTCGCGGAAGAAGAAGGCTGTGAAGGCTGCGAACGCTACTAAGAACAGCGAGAGCGGGCTGAATAGAGGTGCGAGTAGCAGCGCAGCAGCGAGAGAGGCTGCGATTATCGGATACCCGCTGCGCTCGATCATCGTCGCATCTAGTCCTGCGTCATCTAAAGATTGCCGTCAACTCGTCGACGAGTCTCGACACGGCGTCGAAGAGTTCCGGGAGGAGTTTGAAGACGCAGTAAGCTATCGCCACAAGCGCGATCGTTGCGAGCACCTTCGCGACGACGTGGTGGGCTACGTAAAAGCTGTTCTCCCCGAAGAGTGAGTAAGCGAAGGAGACGGTGACGAAGACGTTCCGCAGGAGGTTGAGGAGGTATATCGTCGGAACCGACGCCAAAAAAGCCTTCAACTTTCTCGAAGTTTCCGCTTTTATTCCGAGCGTTGCGCCGGAGAAGAGAGACATGCTCTCGATAGCCGTGCACGCGAGGATTATTTCTACGGCATGCCCGTTTAAGAGCACGTAGCTACCATCCCTCAGCATCGGAAAGCCGAGGGCGTTGCCTAAGGCTACTGTCAGCTCAGCAGTCGCCAGTATCAGCAGGTCGCCGAGGTGGGTGAATGCGAAGGGGAAGTAGACAGCCAGAGCCAGCGCCGAAAACCGCGTCACCGGATACATCGACTCCCTGGCTGCGAAGGCTACGAGTGCAAAAACGAAGATCGCTGCGGAAAATATCGCGGTGTTGTAGTAATCCCCGCCAGCTAAGAAGTCCGGAACTTTCGCCGCACACGCCGCTGCCAGCAGGAGCCACGCAATACTTGCGACGAAGCTCTTGCGGGTTGCGAGGTAGAAGATCATCGCAGCCAGCGAGGCGAGCGCTATTTCCTCGGCTAACATAAAAGCACCTCAGCCTCTCCCCTATCATCACGGCTCAGATCGCCCATCAGTCATCATCGGCTTCGAAGCTCGGCGGTGAAGCTTAATTACTCTTTCGCCCAAATTGATGCGATGCAAAAACTGCTGGCGGCGCTGAAGGCTGCGGGAATCGAGGAACTCACAGCCATGCAGAGGAGAGCGAGAGAGCTGATACTGTCGGGAAGAGACGTTATAATCGTAGCTCCAACCGGAAGCGGTAAAACGGAGGCTGCAATAATTCCGATCTTCGAAAAGCTGCTGCTTGAAGGTTCGAAGGGAATATCCGTCCTCTACATAACGCCGCTCAGAGCTCTGAACAGGGACATGATGCGCAGGCTCGTTCGGATAGCTAGACAGCTCGGACTCAGCGTGGATGTCCGCCACGGCGACACACCGGAAGGCAGGAGGCTGAAGCAGTCGAGGAACCCTCCGGACGTGATGATCACGACGCCAGAGACGTTCCAGCTGCTCTTTCTCGGAAGGAGGCTGAGAGAGCATCTGAAGAACGTCCGGTTCGTCGTCGTCGACGAGGTTCACGAGCTCGCAGACAGCGAGCGCGGAGCTCAGCTTGCAGTCGCTCTGCAGAGGTTGAGGGAGTACGCGAAATTTCAGACGATAGCTCTGTCGGCGACCGTCAGCGACGCCAGAAAGGTGGCTGAGTTCTTCGGTATGGACGCCGAAGTCGTCAGTGAGCACGGGGGAAAGAAGTACGAGTTCAGAGTAGTCTCGGGCAGCTTGGAAGCCGTAAGGGACATAATAGAGTCCAGCAGGTCAACGCTGGTCTTCGTTAACACCAGGCAGACAGCCGAAGCCTTAGGAGTGGAATTAAAAAAGCTCTGCGCCGTCGAAGTGCACCACAGCAGCCTTTCGAGGGATGCAAGAATAGAGGCGGAGGAGAAGTTCGCGAGGGGCGAGCTGAAGGCGCTTATTTGCACTTCTTCGATGGAACTCGGAATAGACATAGGTCACGTGGACGTCGTGGTCCAGTACAACAGTCCGAGACAGGTGGTCAGACTTTTGCAGCGCGTCGGGAGGAGTGGACACGGGCTCGGAGACGTTTCGAGGGGATACGTGGTGGCTGACAACTTCGACGACATACTGGAGTCCGTGGCTATCATAGATCTAGCAGAAAAGGGATTTCTCGAAGAGCCGGAGTTCCACTACGGAAGCCTCGACGTTCTGGCAAACCAGATCTGCGCTCTGGCTATTGAGTACGGGAGGATAGAAGTCAGAAAAGCTTACGAAATAATAAGGCGAGCGAGACCGTTCAGGTTCCTGGGCTACGATGAGTTCGAGGAAGTCTGCAGATTCCTCGCGGAAGTTGGAAGAATATACTTCGACGGGCAGGAGATCGCAGCTAGAAGGAGGACGAGGAGCTACTTCTACGACAACATATCGATGATACCGGACGAGAAGCACTACAAGGTCGTGGACATCAGCAGCGGAAGGACGATAGGCGTTCTGGACGAGGGCTTCCTCTCCACGTTCAGCGGGGAAGTTTTCACGATGAAGGGAGAGCTCTGGAGGGTTCTGACCGTCGATGGAGATATCGTGAAGGTGGAGCCCTACAGCGGAGAGGGTGAGATACCCTCGTGGGTCGGTGAGGAGATACCGGTGCCCTTCGAGGTAGCCCAGCGCGTAGGGATGCTGAGGAAGGAGCTGAGTGAGGGAAATTACGAGCTTCTCGAAAAGTTTGCGGACGAGAAGGCGATCGAAGAGGTCAGGAAGGTCATGGATGAGCAGAAGAGTTATCCGCTTCCCACGCACGAAGTGATCACGGTAGAGGGGGGAGAGAGCGTGGTGCTCAATGCCTGTTTCGGACACAAGGTGAACGAGGCGCTCGGCAGGATACTTGCACTCTTGCTCTCCCTCCGCTATTCGAGGAGCGTATCGGTAGAGGTCGACCCCTACAGAATAAGGCTGTTCCCAGCCAGGAGCGACGACGTGGCGGAGGTCTTGAGGTCTCTACAGCCCGAGAGTGTGGAATCCCTCGCCGAGAGAGCTCTGATCGATACGAGGCTGTTTCAGTGGAAGGTCGTGAACGCTGCAAGGAAGTTCGGCGTCCTCGAAAAAGGGGACGACATCAGCAGGATAAACCTCAAAAACCTCGTCGCGAGGCTCAGAGGGACACCCGTCTACAGAGAGGCACTAAGGGAGGTATTTCTTGAGAAGATGGATCTGGAGAAGTTGAAGGAGATACTCGAAAACCTAGACGACTTCGAGCTCGTAATCAGCGAGAGGCTAAGCCCGATAAGCCTCGTGAGCAGACCTTCAGCAGCGGACATCCTGAGCGTGAGGCCGCAGGAGGCGATACTGAAGGCTTTCAAAGAGAGAATTCTCAGCGAGACCTGCGTCGTCAAGTGCCTCAACTGCGGCGCCAGTTATCGTGAAACTGTGGCGAACTTCAGCAGGTTTTCCTGCATAAAGTGCGGTTCGAGGATGATAGCCGTCTACAACTCGAAGAGGAGTGAGCCGAGCAGGCGGGAGCTCGTCAGGATAGCGAACCTCGTGAGAAGCTACGGGATAAGAGCCGTTTACGCGATGAACACTTACGGAGTCGGCGCTGAAACTGCTGCTAGAATTCTGGCTAGATACTACGAGAACGACGACGAGTTCTTCAAAGCCCTCATGAGGGCTGAGAGGGAGTTCGTGAGGACGAGGAAGTTCTGGGACTGATCAGCTGCCAGGCCTTCATCACCGATCAGACAAGGCTGAACTCATCACGGGCAAATGCTTTTAACTGGAGAGAATAAAAATCTTTTGGATGAAAGTAAAGCTGAAGTTCTTCGCCACACTGCGGGAGAAGTTCGGGAAAGAGCTGGAAGTCGAATGCGACGGGACTCTGGAGGGAGCCTTCAGAGCGGCAGCCGAGAAAATCGGAGAGGATTTTCTCAGGGAAGTCTTCGACGATAGCGGAAAGCTGCGGGACGACAGGATAATACTCGTCAACGGCAGGAACGTGAAGGACGAGGAGCCGAAGCTTGAGGAGGGTGCAACTATAGCGATCTTTCCGCCGGTCGCGGGGGGATGACGTTTTAAGCCGACCGGCTCCTGCGACTTCGTGGATGTGGCGATAATCGGCGCTGGACTAGCTGGTCTTTCGGCAGCTCACTTCTTGCGGGAACACGATCTGCGAATTTTCGAGGCTACGGAAAGACCTGGAGGGCTTCTGAAGAGCGAAAAAGTTGAAGGCTACGTTTTCGACATCGGCGGTTCGCACATAATCTTCTCCCGCGATCCCGAGACGCTGAGGGAGATGGTTTCGCTCTTCGACCACGTAAGCCATATCAGGAGGACACTGATACACTACAAAGGTCGACTCATCGAGTATCCGTTCGAGAACGGTATCTACGCTCTGCCGAAGAGGGAGAGGTTCGAAATTCTGAGGGACTTCGTCCAGAACATGATGAGCAAGAAGGGTAAGCCCGCAAACCTGCTCGACTGGTTCCTCTACGTTTTCGGCGAGAGGATAACCGAGAGCTACCTGAAGCCCTACAACGAGAAGATCTGGAAAAGGGATCTGAGAGAAATAAGGCTCGATTGGGTGGACAGAGTCCCCAACCCGCCGATCGACGATGTACTGCGCGCAGCCGTGGGAATTAGAACTCACGGCTACACGCACCAGCTGAGGTTCTTCTACCCGCTCGAAGGCGGTATAGAAACTTTCGCGAGAAGTTTGGCGGATGGAAAGAACATTACCTGCAACGAGAGGGCGAAGATACGCTTCGAAGACGGAAAACCCGTCGTGAGCGGAGAGGTCTTCGACGTCGCCGTATACACTGCGCCGCTGAGCGAGGTTCCGGAGCTCGTGGAGGGGGGGAGGGAGGTCAGGAGGGATGCCGACAAGCTCGACTACAACTCCCTCACGGTCGTCGGGATAGGGTGTAAGGGTAGGCTGCCGAACTTTCACTGGCTCTACGTCCCGGACGAGGACATCGTATTCCACAGGCTCGCGAATCTGAGCAACTACAGCCCTTACATGTCTCCGGAAGGGAGGATTTCGCTGATAGCGGAAATCTCGCACGTCGGAGAGATCAGAGGCGCAGAAAGCGAGGTTGCAGAGGGCATCGAGAAACTGGGTTTCGATGTGGAGATCGAGGTAATTCGATCCTGGACCTGGAAGTATGCTTACGTAGTCTTTACCGGCGATTCAGCGGAAGCGGCTGAGAGAATCCGGAGATTCCTGCTTTCGCGCCGCTGCATACCGTTCGGACGTTTCGGTTACTGGGACTACTTAAACATGGACGGCGTCTGGAAGGCTGCGAGGGGTCTGCGTGAGAGCGTTGGTCGTTATACTCAACAAAGACAACGCTGAGGGGCTGAGGAATTGCCTGGAGTCTCTCGAAAGACAGACGGCGAAGATCTGCAGGGACTTCGACGTGCTGATCCTCGACGGCGGCTCGAAGGACAACTCAAGAGATGTCGCAGAGGGTTTCGCGAGCAAGCACCCATGCGTCGAGTTCAGGGTGCAGAAGAGGCTCGGAGGAACGGGTTTCGCGAGGATCGAAGCCTGCGAAGCTGCCAAGGATTACGACGTCGTCGTGTGGGGGGACTCGGAGAACGTTTACTGCGAGGACTACGTCGAGAAGGTTCTGAAGGCTTTGAGGAGTTGCGACGTCGTCGGCGGAATCCCCGTGCTTGGCGGCGGATTTCTCGACCACGCCTTCGCGTGGTACCACGCGGTTCACGCGATTTTTCCGAAGCTCGCAGCCTATCACATCCCCGGAAACAACAGAGCGGAAAAGACGTGGATATACGAGCTCGTATCATACCCGCCGAGCGTCAGAGCTGACGATTACGGCTTTTCCCTCCTGCTGATGAAGAAGGGCTTGAAGCTTAGGAGCAGGGTTGTGGATGCCAAAGTGAGAGTTTCGCTGCCCAAAAACCTGAGAGAAGTTTTCAGATGGCAGAAGTACAGGGCTAAGGGCGCCGCCCAGGCTGCAAAACTTGTAGGCGTTTTCCCGTACGACTCGGTCGCTTGGGTAGCTTTCCTTACAGCCCTTTCAGCGGCTTTCGTCATCTTCCCGCCATTTGCAGTCATCTTCGCACTCCTCTCAAGCCTGCTCCTGTTCGCTGCGAGCAGAAGGTTTCTCGAGAAGCCACGCCTCCGCTACTTCTTCGCCCCACTCCTTGGCGTACTCGTTCACTCCGCTTTCTGCCTGCTCACGATTTACGAATACGTTTTTAATGTGGGGAGAGAAGAAGCTAGAGATGCGGCTGCTGACGCTCGGCGTGGGGATAAGGGGGGCGAAGATAGCGGAAATGTTAGCGAAGAAGGGGGTAAAAGTCAATAGGGTGCCCCTTTTCAAGTCTTTCGCGATTCTGAACGATGCCGAAGCTCTTCACAGCGTTTCTCTGCCTGAAGACAGGAAGTTCTTCGTTATGAACGACGTTAGCGGGGCGGTGGCAAGGGCTACGGGAATCCACGAGATAACGGAGGGGAACCTCGTAATCCTTTCGCTCGAAGACGACTTCGCATACAGCTGCGCACTGGAGATCGTCGAAAAGCTGAGAGGCACGACGGAGGACTACACTATCGTTCTCGCGATAGTTCCGCAGCTCGACGCCTCGAACATCGTCGAAGTAAGGGAGAGGATCAGAGCGCTTCGATCCCTCTGCGACATCATGTTCCTCTTCAAGGGTTCCACGGAAACCGACGAGCTGATCTTCAAGAGCTTCAACCTCCTTTCGCTGGCTGGGGAAATAGACATACGGAGGAGGGTTGCCGGGGAGGTCGTAATCGACACCTCCGACATTTTCAACTCGCTAAAGGGCGAAGGTTTTTCGATCGTCGGCTACGCGGAAAGGAAGCTACCGTTCCTCAGCTTTTTACGAGCTGGAGTCGAAATGAAAGCTATCAGGACTAGGAGAATGCTCGAAATGCTTGAGGACGCTATGAGAAATCTAAGCATGGATAGCGATGTCAGCGAGGCCAGTTCTGCGTTGCTGCTCTATGCAGCCCCGCCGAGAGAGGTGACGATGGAGGGGATGTTTGCGGCTATAAACAGGCTTGAGAGCCTTAACGACGACATCGTCGTCCGTTACGGCGACTATCCTACCAACTCCCGAAGAATGTCCGTCGTAGTCCTATTCAGCGGCGTCAGAAAGATTCATGTTGCATGAAGAGGGAGAAGAGCTTGTAATCGACGCCACTCCTTACGACCCTTTCCCCTATCCTGTTCTGCAGCATCCTGTAAGCGTAGTCGTCGACCTCGAACTCCACTCCCTCGTAAGTTACGTCCTTCAGTATCAGCCCGTAGGGTGGTGCTGGTTCTATCCTTTCCCTGTGCCTCTCCGGATGTAGAAGGGACTCGAACCACTTCGTATCCTTCCTCCTCGCGCCGACTTCGGCTAACGCTGTGACTATGCACCTCACCATGTTCCAAGTGAACGCGTTTCCCTCGATCTCGAAGAAGGCGAACTCCTTCTCAGCTCTTATATCAGCTCTGTATATCGTCCTCACGCAGCTCTCACCCTCGCCGAACTTCTTAGTGAAGTTCGAGAAGTCGTGAGTACCCTTCAGCAGCTTCACAGCTTCCCTCATAGCCGATATGTCGAGGTTCCTCGCGTACATCACGTAGAGGTATGTCCGGCTCTTCGCCCTCCGCGGGTCGAAGTCGTCGCTGACCTTAGCCCATGCCCACGCTGTTATGTCGCTGGGAAGTTCGGCGTTCAGAATTCTCGGCGTTATCAGCTCCTCGCAGTTAAAAGCCGCCACCTGCCCGAAAGCATGGACGCCTGCATCGGTTCTTCCGGCGAGCTTCAACTTCGGCTCCTCGATCCCGAGGTTTTTTAGAGCCCTGAGGATCTCGCCCTCAACTGTCCTGACGTTGGGCTGATACTGGCTGCCGTGGAATTTGTCGCCGAAGTAAGCGATCTTGAACGCAACCCTCATAGCCTCCTGCCGAGGAGGGAGTACACGAACTCGCTCACGCTCGAAATCTTCTTCGAAATGTTTTCGTAAGCAACCTTCTGCCCGTGGTAAAAGCCAACAGCTGCGCCGACTATGAACAGAAACTCGATGTCGTTGAGGTTGTACTTGTCCCTTAGCTCCATGAGGTCGGAGATCCTCGACTCCGGCAACTCGTCGACGTCTTCCTCTACCTCAACGTTCGCCCACTTCGATTTAAGCTCGTTGAACGCGTCGAGCAGTATGGACTTCCTCGTCTGTATGTCCATGGAGCTCAGCGGGCAGAAGAATATAAAAATCCATCGCTAAAAGTTTTTGACGCATTTTCTATATCGCACCGCTGACGGTCCTTGTTTTTAACTCCGGTGCAGTAGCGAAGGGTCAGAAGGGCACAGCATCTTCTCGCCGAAGAACTTAGGGAAAAAGTAGTCATGAGATGCGGTCGAAGACGTACTATGAGACAGTGGCCGGTTAAGATACTCCTCGTCCACCCGAAGGCGGGGTTTATGAAAGAGGATAAGATCACGATAGCCGCCGACTGTGCAGTGCTCATTAACAAAAACATCGCAGAAAAGTTTGGCAGCGAGACTGTGATCATAGGCTGCCCGATGCTCGAAGACCCGAGGAGGATTTTCGAAAAGCTGAAGATGATAGCCGAAGAGTCGGAGGCGAAGGAATTCGAGGTTTACACCATGGAAGTGCCGTGCTGCATAGCCCTGCACATGATGGTGGAGAGGGCGAAGAAGGGACAGAAAGTTAGGAACTTCATAGTCAGGGTTAGCGGTGAGGTTGAGGACTACAAGGGGTTTATTGACGAGAGAATGATGGAGGCTGAGAAGAGAGCTCACAGGGGGTACTGAATGAAGAGGGCAATAATCGTGGTCGATGTCGATAGGTGCATAGGCTGCGGAAGATGCGTGCAAGCCTGTCCCACTTCAGCTCTGGCACTGGATGGAGGTAAAGCTAAGCTCGTCGACGAGAGGCGTTGCGATGGTTTCGGATCTTGCATCGCAGTCTGCCCATCCAATGCACTGCAGATAGTGGAGAAGGAAGCTGAACCCTTCGACTGGAATGTGCTGACGGAAATAGATTTCGAGGAGTTCCTCGAAAAACTCGAAAAACACTACAGACCAGAAAAAGTAGAAGTTTAACGATTCCGGGCGTAAGCTCCCTGTATAAGCAAGAGCATCGCTGCAAGATAGCCGAGCTGCAGAATCAGCCTGATCCACTCCATGCTGGCAGAGTAGCCGAACATCACGGCCAAAACGCCACCAATCAGTCCTTTGTGATGCAGCGGATGGCTTTCGTCAATTCCGAGGCTGTAAGCCTTCTCGAAAATCGGGTGCTCAAGTCCTTTCTCTTCGAGAACCTCCACGAACTCGTGAGTGCCGTATCCCAGCAGTCCCGCAGCGATAAAGGCCAGCAGAACGCTTGTGACGTAGAAGAACTTTCTAAGGCTCATCCTGTATTCAAACTTCAGTATCAGCACTGCAAGCACAAGCGCTGCCACTATGCCCGCTACTGCTCCAGTAACTGTGGATGTGAAGTCTGCTGAGGCAAAGGGAGCTAAGAAAAGCACAGTCTCAATCACCTCTCTGACTACAAAAACGAATGCAATTGCCGCAATCCCCCATCTGAACCTGACCTCTGCCTTCCTATCCACCTCTCCTCTGACATCTCTACCCGCCATCCAGAGAATCATGTACGTGAGTACAGCAACAGCCAAGTAGGAAGCGAAGCCCTCGAAAAGCTCCTTCTGCTCTCCCTGCAATCCCCCGTAGGCAAGAATAACCGCTGCAGCGATCGCAAATCCTGCGAGTATAGCAGCTGCTGTCCCATAGTAAGCGAATCTTACCTCCTCAACTCTTCCGCTCCTTTTGAGGTATGCAACAAGCACCGCTACAAGCAGTGCAGCCTCAAATCCTTCTCTCAGCGTTATCACCAACTGCCCCATCATGTTTAACACCGTTATCTTTAGGAATGCCTAAATTTAAAAATTTTTTGGTTATCCTAAAATCGGTTTTGAGTGACCAAAGGTTGAAATGCTGTTTATGGACCCGCTCGACCTCTGGCTGATGCTGCTGGGCGTGACGCTTTTCGCAGCGGCATGTGCAGTGTTTCTGAATGTAGTCAGAGGGAAAAAATGAGGATTGCAACAAGGGTCTCGGAGCTTACTTCATAGGAGTGGGAATTTATGCTCTTGTAGCTGGAATCTGGGGGATGATGACATGGCCTCTGCCAGGTTCGAACAACATCTTAGACTCCTACGCACTCTTCGGCATAGCTCGTTGTTGGGCTGGTGCTGTGGAAGGGTCTTGACATCAGCTGGTGCAATAGCCCCGCTCGGTTTGCCCACCACTGTTTATGCCTTCGTAATCTGGAGCTTCGGCATGACGAGAGAACCGCTTGAGGCTGGACTCATGTTCTTCCTCACGGGCCTTGCTGCGCTGCTATCACCACTGCTCACAATCCAGAGGTTTGGCAGAGTTCTGGGAGTTATTGCAGTGATAATCTTAATTGTGGCTGGCATAATGGCTTTCTATACGGGCTACAACGCAGCTTTCGGACATGTTGCAAGCTGGGGCGACTGGGTGCCGTGGTGTGGCAGTGTGACAGTTGGGGAGTAGCCGGTTAATTTTTATTTTTAGCCGGTTGGAGATTAAGCCAACCGCAAGAAGAATTATGAACCTGAGAACTCTGTGGTCGTGCATGCTATCGCAGCAATCTAGCGTTAATAGCCACAATTACGGTGCTGAGGCTCATAAGCACTGCCCCAATCGCAGGACTCAGCAGTATTCCAGCTGGGTAAAGTACTCCTGCAGCCAGAGGAATAGCGAAGGTGTTGTAGCCAGTAGCCCACAGCAAATTCTGCTTCATCTTTGAGTAGGTTTTTCTTGAGAGCTCTATTATCGCTGCCACATCCCTCGGATCGTTTCTGACGAGGATGATGTCGGCAGTCTCAACCGCAACATCAGTGCCAGCTCCTATGGCAATACCCACATCAGCCTGAGCCAGGGCTGGAGCGTCGTTGACACCATCTCCAACCATCGCCGTAACATATTTTTTCTGAACCTCCTTCACCTTCTCAGCCTTCTCATGAGGCAAAACCTCGGCAAAGAATTCGTCTAAGCCAAGCTCCTCTGCCACGAACTTTGCCACGAATTTGTTGTCGCCTGTGAGCATCATGCACTTTATCCCCATTGCCTTAAGCCTCGCAATCGCCTCTCTTGATTCAGGCCTTATTCTGTCAGCCAAGGCAATAACTCCCGCAACCTCTCCCTCTTCGAGAACGAAAACAACCGTTTTGCCCTGCTGCTTCAGCCTCTCAACTTCCTCATTTTCAAAAGTCATCCTCTGCTCTCTCAGGTAGTTCGGGCTAACCACCATGAACTTCCTACCATCAACCCTCCCCTCAACCCCCTTGCCGGGTATAGCTCTGAACTCCTCAACCTCTTTCAGCCTCAGCCCTCTTAACTCAGCCTCCTCCACTATGGCAGCTGCGATGGGATGCTCTGAGTTCAGCTCAAGAGATGCAGCAACGCTCAGCAACTCCTCCTCGCTGTGGTTGAAGGCCAAGATGTCCGTAACTCCGAACCTCCCTTCTGTCAGAGTCCCCGTCTTGTCGAAAATAACTGCTTGCAGATCCTTAGCTCTCTCGAAGGCCTGTCTGTTCCTTATCAGCAAACCAGACTTTGCTGCGAGAGATGTGGAGACAGCCACAACTAAGGGAATCGCTAAGCCGAGAGCATGGGGGCAGGTTATGACCATCACAGTAACAGCCCTCTCCACGGCAAAGGCAAAGTCAGCGCCAAAGGTCAGCCATGCTGCAAGAGTTAAACTTCCAACACTCAGCGCGATGATTGTCAGCAGTAAGGCTGCTCTGCTGGCTAAATCCTGAGTTCTGCTCTTGCTCTCCTGTGCCTGTCTGACGAGCTCTATGACCTGGCTCAGGTAGCTGTCCTTGCCAGTCTTCTCAACCTCCACTACAAGCGACCCCTCGCCGTTTATCGCTCCACCTATCACTTTGTCCCCCGCTTTTTTGTGGACGGGCTTCGATTCGCCCGTCAGCATGGCTTCGTTGACGAAGCTCTCTCCCTCCACCACCACTCCGTCAACCGGAATCTTCTCTCCCGGCCTCACGAGAACTCTATCGCCGGGCTTGAGATTGTCAACTTTAACGTCAACCACCTCCCCATTTTTCAGCAGGTGAGCCTCTGAAGGCATGATCTTAACGAGCTCCTCAAGAGCCCTCGATGCCCCAAGAACAGACCGCATTTCGATGTAGTGGCCGAGGAGCATGATGTCTATCAGCGTCGCCAGCTCCCAGAAGAAGAACTTGCCCTCCAAGCCAAAAACGACTGCGGAACTGTAGAAGTAGGCGACGCTTATAGCCACGGCGATTAAGGTCATCATTCCCGGCTGTCTCTGCCTGAGCTCATTTACGATGCCAAGAAGGAAAGGATAGCCGCCGTAAAAGTAAACAGCGGAGGAGAGGAGAAAGAGGGCGTAAAGGGAGCCTGAAAACTCAAGTCTGTAACCGAAAAAGCTTTGAATTGCCGGGGAGAGAATAATTATCGGTATTGTGAGCAGAGCGGAGATGTAAAAGCGTTTTTTGAAGTCCTCCATCATCATTCTGTGGTGGTCTTCGTGTTGTTTCATCTGATGTCCCATCTTTTCGTGGGCCGAGTGCTCTTCAAAATGTTCCATATCTCCGTGTCCGTGGTGCTCGTTTCTCGGTTCATGATGGTGCATTTCGTTTCCACGCCCTTCTTCCTCATGATCGTGATCCATAAAACCACCTCAGTCCTTTTCCAGTTCTTCCTTCATTTTTCTGTATTCCTCCTCGCTTATCTCCCC
>JBEVCD010000016.1:30423-31643 GCA_040514265.1 Archaeoglobaceae archaeon
TAGGGGTGCATGAAGCCGTCCATACCAGTTATTAGCAATGTTTAATATAGCCTTTGTCCCGAGGATTTATGAGGTTGGTATGGGAGTGGAGAGTTGAAAATAAGGCCTGACTGTCTATGCTGCCATCCAACTCGAATTCAGCATCGCTTTAGCAATCTTCAGCGTTACATTAGCTTCAATCCACGCTGCGATTAGGATGATCGAAATTAGGACGAGCTTGAGGTACTCTTCGATGTCTTCTTTGGTTAACACCTGCTCCTTTCTGCCCGCCAAGTATCTAAATCTCGTATGGGATCTTAAATCCGGCAGCTCCCGCTATGATGACAGCGGGGATCTCGAGGATGCCGTGGGGAAGGGTTAAAATTAAAACAAAAGTTGCATCTGAAAATTTTCGGATTGATGAGCCTAAAACAATACCGTTCGAAATACCATTATAAAATAAGTTTAATGTTGTGTGAAATCCAAAAGTTGGAATTATTAATAAAAATAATACTTTCAAATTAGAAATCAGTATTACATTCAACAAGTTTGTTGTATCACTGCGGAGCGGTGGTCGAAATTCGCCAATTAAGATAAGCGGATGATTGTCCGAAAGAGCGTAAGCGTAAATAAATCCAAAAAGAAACGAGCACGAAAATATTCCAAGTGAAATTAAAATTAATTTAGATTCTTTCAGCATATCTTTTAAACCTGACCAGCAGTAGAGGTAGTAGGGCTATGGATACATATAAAGCGTAGACAACTGGCTCCTTAAACAAAAAACATACTAAAACTAGGGTTAGGGATATGCACGAGGATAATAAAGCTACCATCATTATTTTTGTTTTATCCGCCACCATCCTCTTGGCTGTTCGGAACATAGATATAAGTCCTAGTATGAGTAGAAGTATGGACAAAAATAATAAATAAATATTTAAGTTTTCCATAATTATCACCTGCTAACAAGTTCCAGCTACTGTTGCTGCAAAGCCAACCCACCCAACAACAGGTATCGCCACTCCTCCAGCTGCCGCCGTCAACATCAGAGAAAGGTACGCACCAGTTTGGGCGGATCCCCAGTAGGTCAACATTTCTGCAGCATCTCTTACATATGGGTTTGTAGCATGATTTTTGAGGTATATAGCAAGGTTTACCTGCGCAATACTAGGTATCACCGCCAACCCAACCATCGCCAAGCAAATCCCTACAGCCAGCCACTTCATCACTTCCTCGTTCCAGTC
>JBEVCD010000017.1:0-88105 GCA_040514265.1 Archaeoglobaceae archaeon
TAGGCACAATTGTTGTTTTTTGAGTTTCCTTTAGTGATACAGCTTTGTCACCCGTTAAAGCTCCAACAGCGATTAAACGTCACCGAACTCCTTTGCGTATTCTGCAATCGTACTCAATCTCTCCTCGGTGCTTCGCTATTGCCAAAATTCTGTCAGAGTTGCATCCGGTGTCCAAATCAGTACAAAGCAAAGAAATCTTATAGCGATAGACGAAACCGTCGTTAAAGCGAAAAAGCATTACTGCGGCAATAGACGTGGAAAGCACTGCGAAAACGAGCCCAAATTCATTATCGATAAAGTATCCTGGCTGATCAAAGCTTTGAAGAGCCTCGGATTGGAATACGAGCATCAGACCTTTCGGGAAGAGGAGTAAAGTTGAATCGGTGTTCTCTTCTCTGAAGCTTACAATCAGCTGAGGTGGTGTTTGTGCTAAGTGGACAGGTTTCCCCAGACGGGAACAAAAGTTTAAATTCAGAGCTCCGGTGGGGCATCGTATGAGCAGAATTAGGAAAGCCGTGCGCAGGAAGACCAATCCAAACCTGGTAACGCTCATCGACGAATTACTGAAGATCTCCGCTGAAAGCGGAGCGAGGGTCTGGAAAGACGTAGCCGAAAGATTGGCGAAGCCGCGCAGGCTTTACGCCGAAGTCAACCTGACGAAGATAGAGCGCTACGCGAACCCGGGAGAGATCGTAGTCATCCCGGGCAAGGTTCTGGGCGGTGGAGAGATAAGCAAGAGCGTCAAGGTTGCGGCGCTTAGCTTCAGCGAGTCGGCGAAGAGGAAGATAGTCGAGGCTGGCGGAGAGTGCCTCAAGCTCATAGAGGCTGCGAGGGCGAATTCGAAGGGCAGTAACGTCCGCATACTCGTGTGAGGTGGCGGGCATGTCCGTTAACGTTGATAGAGTTCTCAAGACTCTCGGCGACGATTTTACTGTCATCAACGCTGAAGGGCACATACTCGGCAGACTTTCGAGCGTGATAGCGAAGAGGTTGCTGAGGGGCGAAAAGATAGTCGTCGTAAACGCCGAGAAGGCGATAATAACCGGAGACAAGCATATGGTATTTCAGAGGTACAAGGAGAAGTACGAGAGGGGGAGCAAGGAGAAGGGTCCGTACTTCCCGAGGCACCCCGAGAAGATATTCAAGAGAACAGTTCGCGGCATGCTTCCCTGGAAGAGCAGGAGGGGCAGGGAAGCTTACCGCAGACTCAGAGTTTTCATGGGCGTACCCGAGCAGCTGAAGGGCAGGGAATTCGAGGTAGTCGAACAGGCACTCTTTGAGAAAGTTTCAAAAACCCAGAAGTACGTAACACTCGCTGACGTCAGCCGCTACCTCGGGTTCAGAGGTGTTTGAGATGAAGATCGTGGTCACGAGTGGCAAGAGGAAGACGGCGATAGCAAAAGCCGTCGTGAGACCGGGGATAGGCAGGGTGAGGATAAACAAAATACCAATAGAGATCTACCAGCCGGAAATGGCGAGGTTGAAGATCATGGAGCCTCTGATCATAGCGAAAGATCTCGCAAAGCAGGTGGACATCGACGTAACCGTGAACGGCGGCGGCTTCATGGGGCAGGCTGAGGCTGCGAGAACGGCTATAGCGAGGGGACTTGTGGAGTTCAGCGGAGACGAGGAGCTAAAGAGGGCGTTTCTCGAATACGACAGAACGCTGCTCGTCAACGACGTGAGACGGAAGCTCCCGAAGATACAGGGAGGTAGAGGCGCAAGAAAACGCCGACAGACGTCTTACAGGTGATCGAATGTTCGACCTGCCTATCGACGAAAACTCCTCGGACTTCCCAATCCGGTGCTTCTCCTGCGGAGCCGTGATAGGGCACCTCTACGACAAATACAAGGAGCTCGTTAAAGGCGGCAAAACCCCGAAGGAAGCCCTCGACGAACTCGGGATAATCAGGTACTGCTGCCGCCGTATGTTCCTCACCCATAAGTCCGTGATTAAGGAGCTTGCACGTTTCCATGGGGCCGTAGGGTAGCCTGGATATCCTGCGGCGTTCGGGGCGCCGTGACCCGAGTTCAAATCTCGGCGGCCCCATCTCATCCCTCTGCGGGGTGATCCGTATCAAAACGACGTTTCCGTTCAGATACACCCGCTTTGAGCGCGCGCGCATAATTGGGGCTAGGGCTCTGCAGATAGCCATGGGAGCACCCGTGCTTATAGAAACGGACAAGACCGACCCCCTCGAAATAGCGATGGAGGAGTTCGAAAGGGGGGTAATACCGATAACCGTCAGGAGGAGGAGGGAGTCCTTTGTCTGGCTCGAAAGGAGCGAACTTTTCTGAGGTGGTAGCTTGATAATCGAGGACGTGCATTACAGAGTCGTTTTCGATTCGAGAGGGAACGAGACGGTCGAGTGTGAGGTCTACAGCGGAGACGTCGTGGCGAGGGCTACAGCACCGAGCGGGGCTTCGAGGGGGAGCAGAGAAGCCGCCGTCGTCGATCCTTACAGAGTGGAAGAGATAGAGGAGAAGGTTTCGAAGGCGCTGATAGGACTCAGCGTGTTCGAGCAGGAAACGGTCGATGCGACGCTGCGCGAAATCGACGGGACAGAGAACTTCTCGAACATAGGCGGGAATTTCGCAATTTCTTGCAGCTTAGCTGTTGCCAAGGCTGCGAGCGAACTTTTGGGTCTTCCACTGTACATGTACATCGGAGGGGTGTTCGCGAAGGAGCTCCCGTACCCGCTGGGCAACGTTATAGGCGGAGGCAAGCACGCCGAGGGTTCGACGAACATTCAGGAGTTTCTCGTGATACCCGTAGGTGCGAAGAGTTTCTTCGAGGCGCAGAGGGTTAACGCTGCCGTCCACAAAGCCGTCAGAAGGGAGCTGAACAGGAGGGAGATATTCGCAGCGAAAGGCGACGAGGGTGCGTGGGCGGCACAGATAAGTGACGAACAGGCTTTCGAGATTTTGAGCAGAGCGATAGAGAGCGTCGAGCGCGAGCTGGGAGTAGAGGTAAGAATGGGCATCGACATGGCTGCGAGCGAGCTCTGGAACGGAGAAGCCTACGTTTACGGCGAGAGGAGGTTGAGCAGAGAGGAGCAGATAGCGTACGTAGAGGAGCTCATCGAGAAGTGGGATCTGCTCTACGTCGAAGACCCGCTGCACGAGGACGACTTCGAGGGTTTCGCCGAGCTGACGAGAAGTGTGAGCTGCATGGTCTGCGGCGACGACATCTTCGTAACCAATCCCGAGAGGATCAGGAAGGGTGTAGAGCTTGGAGCAGCAAACACCGTGCTCGTAAAACCGAACCAGGTCGGAACTCTCAGCGACACGTTCAGGGCTGTAAAGCTCGCGAAGGAGAACAGCTACTCCGTAGTCGTAAGCCACAGGAGCGGAGAGACCGAAGACGAGACGATAGCACACCTCGCGGTGGCTTTCAACGCAAAGTTAATAAAAACTGGCGTGGTGGGCGGAGAGAGAATTGCGAAGCTCAACGAGCTGATAAGGATCGAGGAAATGATGGAAAAACCGAGAATGGTGAGAATATGATGCAGGAATACGAGTATCTGATACCCCCGGACGACTACCTTGCCGCTGGAGTCCACATAGGGACGCAGATCAAGACGCACGACATGAAGAAGTTCATATTCAAAGTCAGGCAGGACGGGCTCTACATACTCGACATCAGGAAACTGGACGAGCGGATAAGAGTGGCTGCGAAGTTCCTGAACCGCTTCGAACCGTCAAAGATTCTGCTGGTGGCAGCAAGGCAGTACGCGCAGAAACCCGTTCAGATGTTCTCCAAAGCTGTGGGCACGGATTACATAGTGGGAAGGTTCATACCGGGAACCCTCACCAACCCGATGCTCCGCGAGTACCGCGAGCCGGACGTGGTCTTCGTGAACGATCCGGTCATAGACAAGCAAGCCGTGAGCGAAGCTACCAGAATAGGCATTCCGGTCGTCGCACTCTGCGATACCAACAACTCCGCCGCGGACGTGGACCTCATAATCCCGACAAACAACAAAGGTAGAAAAGCTCTGGCACTCGTCTACTGGCTGCTGGCGAGGGAGCTGCTGAAGCTTAAAGGAATGGAGCTCAAGTACAGCGTCGAGGAATTCGAGGCAGAACTGTAAAAGCTTAAATATTTCTCTTCTCGACAGAACACGATGAAGGTTCTCGTCAGTCCCATGAACAAGACTGAAGCCGTAGAGGCTATAGAAGGAGGAGCCGACATCATAGACGTGAAGAACCCCGCCGAGGGGTCGCTCGGGGCAAACTTTCCGTGGGTGATAAGAGAGGTCGTTGAGCTCGTTAAGGGACACGGAAAGGAGGTGAGCGCCACAACCGGCGATCTGCCCTACAAGCCCGGAACTGCAAGCCTCGCAGCGCTTGGAGCAGCCTTCAGCGGGGCTGACTACGTAAAGGTCGGACTCTACGGAGTCGCCAACGTAAAGGAAGCCGAGGAGATGATATCGGCAGTTGTAAAAGCCGTTAAAGACTTTTTCCCGGATAAAAAGGTCGTTATAGCTGGATACGCGGACTACTACAGAATAAAAGCCGTTAACCCGCTCGAACTTCCGTCGCTGGCTGCGAAGTTCGGAGCGGACGTTGTGATGGTCGACACAGCTATTAAGGATGGGACTTCCCTCTTCGACCACATGAAGCTTGCCGACATCGAGAGGTTCGTTTCTTCAGCCCACGAGAGCGGACTCCTCTGCGCCCTCGCCGGAAACTTGAACTGGGACAAGCTCGACGTTCTGAAGAGCTTAAAGCCGGACATAATAGGCGTCAGAACGATGGTCTGCGAAAACGGAAGGAGTTCGATGATAAGAAGGGAGCTCGTCAGAAGGCTCGTCGAAGCCGTTCACTGACAGAGCTCAAGGAGTGCCTTTTCCCCCTCCCTCGTCCCCTTCGCTATAATTATGTCACCGGGCAAGATTTTCGTCGAAGCCGTAGGCTTTGTTATCCAAGAGTTCCCCCTTTTCACAGCTACAACGTGCATCCCCGTGTTCGTTTCGACCTTTGCTTCCCCAAGAGTTTTTCCGGCTATCGGAGACTTCTCGTCGACGTTCAGCATCACTATCACCTCGTCAGTCTTCCTCATAGCCTCCTTGAATATCTCCGGAATCTCCGCCCTGTCGAGAAGAACCACGGCTATTTCTCTGGCAGCGTCGGCTATCTGCTCGGAGCAGTGCGCTATCTCCACTATAGCCACGAGTGACTGCAGGTCTTCGAACTTCTTCGAGCTCTCGAGGACGAGCCTCTCGACCTCGAACTTCATGTTGTCGATGTTCTCTTCGAGATAAGAAACCTCCAGAGCCAGCTCCTCGTTGTTGTACAGAAGAGATGAGTACGCAAGGTCTACGGCGAGCTCTGACAAATTTTTCATCTCTATAAGCATGTCAACCGCTCTGTCGAGCTCCTCGAGCTCTATTTCCTCCGGCTTCTTCAGCTCACCCAGCTTCTTGTTTGCTACGACCTCGTAGAACACCGGAAGCATAGCTGGATCCCCTCTGGCGAAGAGTACGTCGCCCTTCAGTATCCTCGTATCCCTGTTCGGGTCGAATAGCCAGTTGAACCCCCTCTTTACGGCTATCACCCTCATCCCGGTCCTCGTGTGCAGGTGCGCTTCTCCGAGGGTCTTTCCGGCTATCTCCGAATCTTCGGGAACCTCCACCTTAACCACCGTTTCCTCGGAGTGGTAGAGTATCAGGTTCACGATATCCTTCGAGAGCTTGTAACCCCTGAGAACGAGCGTCGATATGTCTGCTGCAGCGCTGCTGATCTTCTGCCCGGCGTTAGCCACCTGCAGAATTGTCGCGACCTTTTCAGCCTCCTCAATTCTTCTTGCGGCGAGTATCGAAACGACCCTTATCTGCTTTAAAAGTTCGTTCACACGGGCTTCGAGTTCGAGAACTTCCTCGGCTATGTCCTCGTTGTCGTAAAGAATAGCCGAATACGCGAGGTCGACCATCAGTTCCGACGTGTCTTTTATCTCAACCAAAAGGTCCTTTACAGTCCTAGGCATTTAATTCAGCTCTGGGACGGCAAATTTAAATTTTTGCTTCAGGCAAAGCTTTTTACACTTGCAGCCACTCTTGATATGCTCGAACTCAACGGTGTTCCGGTCGAAGACACCTACTGCGAAGCCTTCGACGGCATATACTCCCGCATAATCGTTACGGCGAAGCACAAATGGCTGCTGAAGAAGGCTGCCTACTCCGCAACTGCTCTGCCATCGACGGTTTTCGGCGAAGCCGAGGGTGGTGTCGAAAAGTGGCTCTCACCGACGGAAACACCGGACGGAAGAATTGGAGCTGTTTGTCAGATCTGGGTGCAGAAGACGAAGAACTTCTATGATGTTCTGATGAGGGAGATGGGAAAGAGGATAAGGCAGGGAATCCTTGTCGTGCCGACGACCAGAGTCTTTAACGCAACCGACAGCGAAACGAAGTTCGACGCGGAAATCAACGTCGGTCGCTGCGGTGACGGATACGAGTGGGAGGAGGAGAGGTGGGGCAGGAAGGTCATAGTGGTTCCGATAATGTTCGGGGAGTTCGTGATCGAGAGGTACATAGGTTACGCCGGGGGCGTCGCAGGCGGAAACGTTTGGTTCTTCTGCGAGAGTGAGGAGGCTGCACTGGAAGCTGGAGAGGCTGCTGTGGAGGCGCTGAAAGACGTTGAGGGTGTTATCACCTCCTTTGACATCTGCTCAGCCGGAAGCAAGCCGGAGACGAAATATCCCGAAATAGGTCCGACGACGAACCACTACTACTGCCCGACGCTCAGGGGGAAAATTCCGGACTCGAAGGTTCCGGAAGGTGTGAAGTCGATCCCCGAGATAGTCATAAACGGCGTCAGCAGGGAAGCGGTCGAGAGAGCGATGTACATCTGCATGGACGTCGCGAGCAAGGTCGACGGTGTCGTTAAAATTTCAGCCGGAAACTACGGGGGGAAACTTGGACAGCACAAGATCTACCTGAGGGAGATAATAGAGAAGTACTCACAGTAAACCTTCGAGCTCCAGAAGCATTTTTTTAATTTCCACCCCGCAGCTGTAACCGCCCAGCCCGTTCCTCGCAACCACCCTGTGACAGGGTATCAGGACTGGCGTCGGATTCGCTCTCAAAGCCGAACCGACAGCACGGGGCGAAGTTCGCAGCTCTCTGGCGAGCTCTCCATATGTAACGACCTCGCCGTACGGTATTTCCGCAACTCTTTCCAGAACCTTCCGCGCGAACGCGCTGACGTTGAGTTCTACTTCGCAGTCGAATCTGACCTTCTCACCGCTGAAATACTTTTTGAGCTGCTCTTCGAGTTCTCCACCGCTTCCGCTGAAAGCTCTCGTTCTGGAGAAGAAAGTCCTGACGACTTTGCCGCCCCTCAGCTCGACGTTGAAATAGTAGTCGCGGAATTTCACGGAGAACATCAGAAGTCCCTGCCCGCGATCTCCCTGATCCTCGAAATTCCGTCTATCTCCTTTATTACCTCTGCGACTGATTTGGGAACATACCTTTCCCAGTCTTCACCCTCCAGCATCTTTCTCCTTATCTCCGTTCCCTGATACTCGCTCCTGTTGAACATCTTGGTGTGCCGCACTTCGAAGCCAGCCTCCTTGAACAACCTGTAAACGAGTGGATTGTTCGTGAAAACTACCTGAAACGGCGGAACCATCGAGCAGACGTGGGAGACCCAAAGGCTGTTGCGGTATATGTCTTCGAGGGGTATTACGTAGACCCTCTTGTTCGTCTTTATCTCCTCCAGAGCTCTCGTAATCATCAGAACCCTTTCTCCAGCTGTGAACGGGTTTTCGAGAGTATGGCTCTCTTGCGCGCTCCCTATGCCTATTATGAGTTCGTCGACGTCTTCGAGTTCGAGTATGCACTTTATCACGTGGTGGTGCCCCAGGTGGTACGGCTGGAACCTGCCAACGAAGAAGGCTCTCATCGGGGCTTCTTCACGACTCTGAATATATCGTCTTTGAGCCTTCTACCCGTTCTGCGCTCCCACTCCTCTACCGGTATTCCGAACTTCTCGTGGATTCTGTCCCTGTAAATCTCGGGCATGACGTTGAAGGAGCAGAACGGTATGATTCTACCGTCCGGTGAGGCGTAGTGGATTTCGCAGCGCTGGACTCTCGCTATGTCGTAGTTGTAGAGGTCCATGAAGTGCATCATCCCTATGAACAGCGTCCTCAGATGGAACTGACCCAGCGTCGAGTAGTCGTGTTTAACGAGTATGTCGAAGAGTATCTTTGCGACGTTGAAGTCCTTCGGAGCTTTAGACATGTCCACGAACTTCCGGAGATCGATCAAGTTTTTGAGGGCTCTTACAGTCTTTATTCTGCTCTTCCTTATGCTCTCAGCCTTCTCCGAGAGGAACTCCAGAAGACCCTCGACGTCGACGAAACGCGTGATCGGTATGAGTCTACCGTTCTCCTTGAAAACGTACGTAGCCATTCCACAGGCGAAGTGCGTCGTAAGCTCGTACTTCGGCTCGCCGGTTAGTGCTTCCACGAAGCGCGATATCGGAGCGACGCTCGGAACGGGGTAGAAATCTTCCCTGCTTATCTCTCCGCCCGTCTGCTCCTCTATCGCCTTTATACAATCGGGGATCGTTATGCGGTACTTTTCCCTCTCTCTCCGGGGCATGCTACCGACGAGGCTGACGGGCTGGAAGTTGACTCCACGCACTATATCTATGTTCTCGGCTGCGAAGCGGATGATGTCTCCGAGTTGGTGGTCGTTTACCGTCTTTATAACCGTCGGAACGAGGACGATTCCGAGGTTAGCCCTTCTGCAGTTCTCAAGTATCCTGGGAACCTCCCAGTGGTTCTTGGGATTCGTCCTCTCATCGATGCCGTCGAAAGATAGGTAGATCGTGTTCACTCCCGCCTCTCTTGCCTTCATCGCAAAGTCCGGCTCTCTCGCGAGCCTTATCCCGTTCGTGTTGAGCTGGACGTGGTCTATTCCTTCCTCCTTTATCGCCCTGACGATTTCGAGGATATCATCTCTGAGCGTCGGCTCTCCGCCCGTGAGCTGGACGGCGTTGCAGCCCACGGGCTTCATGTTTCTCGCGATTCTGACCATCTGCCTTATCTGCTCGACGCTCGGCTCGTAGACGAATCCTGCCCGCTTGGCGTAGAAGAAGCAGTACCAGCAAGCTAAATCGCAGCGGTTCGTGACGACTATGTTGAGCAGGGCGGTATGACTTTTATGGTTCCCGCAGAGACCGCAGCTGAACGGGCACAATCTGTGTTCCGTTATGGGCGTCGCTACGCCGTGCCCGTCGGCTGCGAACCTCGCGGCTTTTTTGAACATCTCCGCGTCTCCCCAGTAAACGTCAACGAACTCCCCGTGCTCTTCGCAGAACTTCCTTATCATGACCTTCCCGTTCTCCTCGTAAACCTCTGCCTCCAGAATCTTGAGACACTCCGGACAGAGGGAGAGTGTCCTGTAAGGAAGCTTCAGAGATCTAAATTCGAGTTCGGTGTTCAGCATCGATTTTAAAACTGCTCCCAATATTTTAACTTTTTTCCACCTCGAAGCCGTCCATGATGTAGTTGGGATCGAAGTATCTCCGGACGAGTCTCTCGGCGTAGCCTCTAGCCTTCCCAATGTCGCAGCCGAAGAAGGCAAAGAAGGTCTCAACCTGCTTCCTGCTCCTCAGCTCCCAAACGCTTTCGGCGGCAGTAGTTACTACGAAGGGCGCGTCGAACTTGCGTATTATCCTCACCTCCTCTCTGAGCTGATCGAAGAGCTTAGCCCTCCTCAAACCCCTCGCCCTCAGAAACTTCGACATTCCGAGCTCTATCGTTACGTCCTTCTCGGCGGCTAGCTTTATCGTCCCGTAATCCAGCTCCCTCTCGTCGCAGTCTAGGAGGACGTCGACCTTCTTTCTCATCACAGCCTCCCTGCACACGCTCCTGTTCCTTCCGATCACACCGACCAGCACGTCTTCTCTTACTTTCCTGAGTTTTTTCCTGAGCTCCTCCGGGCTCTCCGCGTCTATCGCAACAGCGCAGCCGTTCTCCGCGAATATCACGTAGCTCCTAAATCCCAGGTCTTCGAGCCTTTCGGGGAAGAACCTTATGAAGTCGTGCATAGCTGCTTCGCGAACTCCACTATCTTCTCTCTCCTCGCCGGGTAGGCTACGAGTTTGGCTTTTATCGCTATCGCGTCCCCTTTTTCGGCAAGTCTTACTTCGCCCAGATAAGCTCTCTGCTTGTCTATCCTTATGTGCAGAACGTTTTGCGAGTCGATTCTATCCTCCATCGTCGCCACGAGTTCCTTTCTCTGCTCGCCGAGGAGCTGCATCAGGTGCCTCCAGAACTCCTCGATCTCTCTGCTCTTCGTAAGCTCGACTTCCAGATATTCTAGCGGGTTTCCGAAGTGTCCTCTGGCTTTCGTCACAGCTATCTCGAATTCGAAGGGGAACAGGGTCGCCATGGCTTCTCCTACCTTCTCCCTGTCTTCGGTCGAGTGAACGACAGCCGACACCCTGATCCACTCTATCCTTCCCTTCATCTCGACGCAGTAGCCGGGATTTTCAAAAAATCTTTTCTAACTTTCGGATCGTGACCCCGACATGGCTGTAATAGTCGGAGCCGTCCGAACTCCTGTCGGCAGGTTTGGCGGAAGTCTGAAAGATCTGCAAGCCTACGAGCTTGCAGCCGTAGCGATCAGGGGTCTGCTGAAGAAGCTGGGCGTGAAACCGGTAGCAGGTAAGGAGGCGATCGAGTTCTACCCGAGCAGGCTGCCGAAGGGAATGATAGAGCTCGAAAAGATGTACCACGACTACGACGGCGTCGAAGTTCCGATCGACGAGGTCGTGTTCGGAAACGTCCTTCAGGCTGCCCAGGGGCAGAATCCCGCGAGGCAGGCTGCGATTTTAGCCGGAATACCCAAGGAGGTTCCGGCGTTTACGGTGAACAAGGTGTGTGCGAGCGGTATGAAAGCTCTAGCCTTAGCAGCGCAGAGCGTCGACGCCGGGGATGCGAGGTTCGTCATTGCTGGCGGAACGGAGAGTATGAGCAACGCGCCCTACGCGCTGCGGAAAGCAAGATGGGGCTACAGGATGTCGATAAACGCAGTCGATGAAGTGATCGATGTCCTGGTCTACGACGGCTTGTGGGAGAAGTTCTACGGTTGCCACATGGGTATAACAGCCGAAAACGTAGCCGAGCTGTACGGAATAAGCAGGGAGGAGCAGGACAGGCTGGCTTACGAGAGCCACATGAGAGCTATCAGGGCGATAGACGAGGGGAAGTTCAGGGAGGAAATAGTGCCGGTCGAGGTCGGGAAGAGGGAGAGCGCGATCGTCGACACCGACGAACATCCGCGCAGGGACACGAGCTTGGAGAAACTCTCGAAGCTACCCCCCGTATTCAAGGAGGGAGGAACGGTAACCGCCGGCAACGCGAGCGGTGTCAACGACGGAGCAGCCGCGCTGCTTATAGCCGACAAGAATGCTGCGAAGGAGTACGGACTCGAAGCAAAAGCGAGGATCGTAGCCTTCGCCTCGGCGGGCGTCGACCCGGCTTACATGGGTCTCGGTCCAATACCGGCAGTGAGAAAAGTCCTCGCGAAAGCCAACGTGAAGCTCAGCGACATCGGGCTGGTGGAGCTAAACGAGGCTTTCGCAGCCCAAGCTCTGGCCTGCATGAAGGAGCTCAACCTCGACCCCGAGATAACAAACGTAAACGGTAGCGGAATCTCGCTCGGGCATCCGATAGGCTGCACGGGAGCAAGGATAGTCGTCACGCTGATCCACGAGATGCACCGCAGGGGCGTCGACTACGGCTTGGCAGCCCTCTGTGTCGGCGGTGGAATGGGGATGGCGATGATAGTCGAGAGGGTCTAGTCTCTGGATGCTGCGATCCGCAACCTCTCAACACCGCCCAATTGCCTGACTATCTTCGCAACGGACTTCGGAACCAGCTCCTCCCAGTTTTTGTCTTCGAGCATCATGCGTCTCACGTATTCTCCTCTCAACCTCTCCCTCTCGAACTCCGGAGGTCTTACGACCTCCAGACCTGCGTCCTCGAAGACCTTCGCTATTACCGGGTTTCGCGTGATTATGGCATCGACTTGCGGGACGAGGTTTATGATGTAAAGCGCGTGCCCGACGTAGACGCTCATAGTCGGAACGGTAGCCGTTATTATCCTTCCGAGGTCGACGCCAGCCTCTCTGAGCCCCTCCCTTATCATCCATATCCTCTCCCCCGCCGTAAACGGATTTCTGAGAGTGTGACTTTCGTCAGCCATTCCGACGAGTAGCACGAGTTCGTCGAACTTCTCCAGCGCCCACTGGACAACGTAGAGGTGACCGAGGTGGAAGGGTTGAAACCTTCCGAATATCAGCGCCCTTCTGGGCGTATCGCCCTGTGCGGACATATCCTCGCGCATACCCCGCAGCCAACGCAGAGGGACTTGTCTATCTCGACCACCTCCCCATCGAAGACTATCGCGGGACAGTTGAAGGACGAGACACATTCGAGGCACAAGCTGCAGTTCTCGCCGATCTGGAATGTTACGAGTCTGCCCTTTCTCCTCCTCTCTCTAGCCCACAGGATCGCGCAGGGTTGCCTTGCAACGACTACCGCAACTCCGTCGTGCTTTAGAGCCCTCTTGAGCGTGTCGATCATTCTCCTGACGTTGTAGGGATTTACGACTTCCACGAACTCTACGCCGCAACCCCTCGCTATGTCTTCCACTTTGACGGCTTTTCCCACTTCTCCACAGCCCCTCACTCCAGTTCCGGGGTGAGGTTGGTGCCCTGTCATTCCGGTCGTCGCGTTGTCGAGGATAACGAGGACGAACTTAGCTCCGTTGTATACAGCGTTTATCAGCGCAGGGATTCCAGCGTGAATGAACGTCGAGTCACCTATCGTCGCAATTATTGGCTCTTTTATCGTGTGTGCCAGCCCGTTGGAGACACCGACGCTTGCACCCATACATATCGTTATATCGACACCCTCGAAGGGTCTGTTTATTCCCAAGGTGTAGCAGCCTATGTCGCTCGGCAGCGCAGCGTTGCCGACCTCGTTTACGACCTTCCTTATGGCGTAGAAGCTCGCCGTATGTGGGCAGCCCGGACACAGAACCGGTGGACGGGGTGGAGCTTTGGAAGCTATACCGCTAACATCGCGCGGGGGGTCGACTTCGATTCCCAGAACCTTCGCGATGCCGAGCTCGACACGGGTTACGTTGTACTCGTAGTTCATCGGCATGTAACCGTTCATCTTTCCGTATACCTCAACGTCGTAGGCTCTTAGCTGCATCTCGATGAACGGGTCGACTTCCTCGACTACTATTATCCCCCTGAGACCCTCGAGGAATTCCTCGACGAGTTTCGTCGGCAACGGGTGCGGCGTTGAGAGTTTGAGCAGGGGGAGCTCGACGTTCAGCCTCTCCATGGCTTCCTTTGCGTAAGCGTAACTGAGTCCGCATGTTACTACGCCGACGTCGCCGTCCCCCTCTTCGATCCAGTTCATCCCGCAGCCCTCGAAGTATTCGCGAACTCTTTCGAGTTTTTCCAGTAAGACTGGCTTGAGCTTCCTCGCATGAGCTGGAAGGACGACGTCGGTTTCGGGGTTTCGCCTCCACTCCGATCTGCTGAACTCCTTTTGCGGTATTTCCCCGAGCTCGACCACGCCTGTTGCGTGGCTGAGGCGGGTGTAGCTACGCAGAATAACCGGTATTCCGAATTTCTCCGAAACCTCGAAGGCTTCCTTCGTGTAGTCCTTCGCCTCCTGAACACTCGCCGGCTCTATTACCGGCAGCTTGGCAGCCATTCCGTACCACCTGTTGTCCTGCTCGTTCTGACTGCTGTGCATCGACGGGTCGTCGGCTGTCAGCAGAACAAACCCACCCCTCGCGCCGATGTAAGCGAAGCTGAATAGCGCATCGGCTGCTACGTTTACGCCGACGTGTTTCATTCCAGCCATAGCCCTCTTGCCTGCGAGCGAAGCTCCTATCGCGACCTCTACCGCCACCTTCTCGTTAGCCGAATACTCCATGTAGAAGTCCATCCTGCCCCTCAGCAGTTTGCAAGCTTCACTCAGAGTGTCGGCAACCTCGCTGCTCGGAGTACCGGGATAGGCTGCGTAGACGTCTATTCCCGCCTCTATAGCCCCCCTCGCTATCGCCTCGTTCCCCAGAAGCAGAACCTTGCTCCCGGGCGCATCCCTAACGACGTCTTTTAACATACGCGACGCAAACTCCGTGGAACTTTAAAACGTTGGCGGTATAATTCAGATTTTCACTGATTAAATCTGCTGTCTTTGACGGCACACTGTTGCCTTCTCCGGTTTAGTCCTCAACAACGTTCCATCCAGCTGTAATTACTAACGAGTCCTACCATAATGGCAATAGCTCTCGGCTTCGCATCTGCTTTCAATCTCAAAGGGCGTTGCAGAGAGTTGCTGGCGTGGCAATTGCAGCTTCGATCGTTCCACCAGCGGTTGTTGCGGGGTGGGTTTGCTTTTTGGATGCATAATAGCAGCTCCTCGAAGTGAAGCCCTTCAAATTCCATCAGCATTTAGAAAGAAAGTTCGATGCCAACGCCAAAATCTCGTCAAAGTAAGCGATGAAACAAAAGCATGCATGAGCTGCCACGAGGCGTATACACCCGGAATTGTCGAGGACTGGAGAGGTAAACATGCAGTAACAACTCCAAATGAAGCTTTCCAAAAGCCGGAGCTCGCGAGAAAAATAAGCCTCCCGATAGGCTTAAGGATGTTGTTGTCGGTTGTTACGATTGCCACTGCTCTATGTGCCACGAGAAAGAGTTTGAGGAATATCAGAATAGAGAACTCACAACTTCGATTCGATACGTGAGAGTATTCGGATTGTATGGACATCCGCAGCCAAAAGATGGAGCTACCTGGAAGATAAAGAACGCTGACGGCTTGTCATTACCAACAACCCTCGCTGGAGAGCCAGCTAGGGAGTACCTTATAAGCGAGGAATTCCTGAAGATTTGCAACCAGTGCCATTCCAGAGGTTTTGCCGAAGGTCACTTCGAGAAGTTTGAAAAGACGGTAAATGCATGGGAAAAGGGAATCGCCGACACGATTATTTTCGATGAGTTTATTGAAAAAACTCTGGATAGAGAACTGGCTCTTTTATGCAACTATCTCTCAGACACGGCTCGGCGATGGGTGGACCCGATTATTCAACTTTCAAGCTCGGGTGGTATCAGCTCACTAGGAATCTACAGGAAATGAACGATTACATTAGGTTCCTCAGCGTTTCAAAGACTGCTGAAATTAAACCGGGAGACTCTCATACTGCGGAAAAAGCACCGTTCGCAGGAACACTTACTGTTCTGATCGCAATAGGGGTGTCGGCGTATCTGCTGAGAAGGAGAAAGTAGCTCGTATTCTAGTTTTTATTCTTGACGATTCCGAGCGGTTTGTAATCGATAAACTTTAATGTATTCCATAATCGCAAGTTTTTTGTGACCGGAGAAAAAAATCTATATGATTTAATCGTAGAGTTTGGAGGTGGTGAGTTTGAGAGTGAACATGCTCTACTGGATAGATGAAGTGGGCGGAAGAGTCGAAAGGCTGTCGATAGAACTCAAGCCCTTCGGCTACAGGATGGCTCCGTTCACGCAGTGGGAAATACTCGTCGCGGCTGAAGACGTGAAGGTCGAGAAGGGAAAGCCCGCCGTTTTGAAAATCGAGCCGATATTCCTACCTCAGAACTCCATCGTCGGACCTCTCAGCATCATGCGCCACGCTCTGGGCAGCGTTCTAGACATCGTGGAGTGTGGGATACCGAAGAGGGTCGAGGACGAGAAGTGCATAAGTAGAGTCCTTTTCATGCCCGTGGAAAGCGGGGAGATAAAGAAGGGGGACCTCGTCGGTGTGCTGAAGGTGTTCTTCATAAAGACCGGTCTCCTCGCGAGGATCTTCAGCGTAAGCGCGCCGAAGGTGGAGATACGCAAGAAGATCACGGAAGCCTTCGTAACCTGGAGAGACGACGGAAACATCTACAGGAGCAAGAGCAAACTTGAGGTCTTCGGCTACGCAAGAAGCCACATTGGTGTCTGGGAGCTGCTGGTAGCTGACGAAGACGTTGAGGTCAAGAAGGGCGACGTCGTAAGGGTAAATATAAAAGAGGTGAAGCTCCCGCCGAATACGGTCGTCGTCCCGCTCAGCGTGATGCGGCACGCTCTGGGCACTGTTCTCGACGTTGTCCAGCTTGGAAAGCCGTCGAAGGTTGAGGAAGAGAAGAGAATACAGCAAGCTGTCTTCTTAGCCGTAGAAGACGGCGAGATAAAGAGGGGAGACCTCCTAGGTGTCATAAACGTCTACTTCGTCGGAGTCGAAAAGCTGGAGCCTGTAATCAAGGAGAAAAATCCCGAGAAGGTCAATCTGGTTACTAAGAGTGACGGCAGGGTGGTCAGGAGAGAGATAACTGTGGAACCGTTCGGTTACAGACGGTCGCCGGTTGCGAGGTGGGAAGTGCTCATAGCAAACGAAAACGTCGAACTACGCGAAGGTGTTCCGACGATCGTGAAGGTGAGACCCGTTTCCGTCCCGCCGAATACGATAATATATCCGATGCACATCATGAGGCATGCATACGGAACTGTCATCGACGTCACGTGCTGCGCTCCATGGAAGGTCGAGGAGAGCGGAGAGATAAACGACGTCGTATTCCTGCCAATAATGGACGGTGAAATCCGCGAAGGTGACCTGCTCGGCATCCTGAACTTCTACAGCGTGGAGCTCGGAAAGCTGGCGAGCGTCAAGCAGTGGCTCGACGGATGGGTGGATGAGATGGGTAAAGCCTTCGCAGAATCTGACTGGCCAATGTGGTAAATTTTTTTATGGTATTATTTCCGTCGTATTGACGTATGCCGGGTAGACGGGAATCCTGTAACCTCTCTCTTTTAACTCCTCTCTGACGTTTTTTAGCTCGTTTACGAGCAACCTCGTAAGCTTGCACAGCTTTCTGAAACCCCATTCACCCCAGAGCCTTTCCCGGTTTGCAAAGAGGCAGCGGGAGCCGCAGATTTCGAAGATGTCACAGGAGGGACAGGGGTCTACTGGTTCCACCTTTTTTAAGGCTTCTGGAACGTCGTAGATTGTTCCAACGTTGTTCCAGTCGAGCTCTGAGCATACAGGACAGGCTACAACTCTGCCATCCGTCGTTATAGCGAAACTCTCGCTTCCCGAACCGCATGGGGGCTTTAGAAGGTTTCGGTGTTCAAGACCGCTTAGAACTCCTGCAAACGGGACGATCCTGAAAAGCTGTTCTGGCTCCTCTTTGAGCTCCCGGATCAGCTTTTTCAGTCCAATTTCGTAGCTCTTGCACCAATCCTCGAAACCGTCCGGTTTTCCCCATATGGCATCTATCTGCCAGTGAACGTGGGTGAAGTTGAGGCTCAGCAGGTGCTTAACGTCGCTGTATATGTCCGTTCTCCTGCTCGCGACCATTCTGGCTATCAACTCACCCTCGAAGAACTCTGAAAGCCACCTGACGTTTTTTAGAATCGCATCGTAAACTCTGCCTTTGTAGTGCTCCGTGACACTCTTTCTGCCGTCGATCGATACGAGAATCGTCGAAAATTTCTTAATGTATTCCCTTTCGAGCTTGCGTATCAGCAATCCGTTCGTCTGCAGGACGAAGTGCTCGGCACTTATTCTGTCCATGACCTCCTTTACGAATTTGATGTTCAGGAGTGGTTCCCCTCCGTAAAACGCGATCGAAGGATTTTTCGCGCTCTCGACGAACTTGGCTAGGTCAGCGATGTCGTACTGGACGTCTTCAGGCATCACGCCTTCGAGTCCCCCGCAGTATCTGCAGTTCAAGTTGCACCTAGCGGTTGCGAATACTATGAACATCATCGCAAGTCACTTGAGGTGCGAATACACTACGGCTATTCGGAACTTTCCAGCGACTTTCCCATCTCTTCGATCCAATTCTGGATGCTCTTGTCTCGGAGTCTTGACTTATCGACAACCACAATCTTTCTGACGCCCGGAATCACCTCTGCATCGATCTGTAAAGCTTTTAGAATACCCTTGAGTATTCTGAGAAACATATTCGTTGCACTCCTCGAAACCAGCGTTAAGATGAATATGCCTCCCTCCTCTGTAAAGCTCAGAACGTTCCCGAACTGGAAGTGCTCAAGTACATCGCTCAGATCCAAGTCTCTGAGCTTGAATTCCATGCCAATTTCGTAGCCGATGTTTTCTATGAGTTTCCAGAACTCGTCGTCTGCTTTCGAATTCACAAAATCGAGGATTGCGATCCACACTTCGAGATCGATAAGGACGTGATCCCTCCTTTCGAGTATCTTCTCGTAGTGCTTTAGGTCGGTGAGTCTCGTTCCACCTTCTGCAAGCTCGGCGTAGGCCAAGATCGATTCCCTGATTATGTCGGAAACTGTCTTGTTCTGCGCAGTCGTGAGTCTGTTCAGAACGTCTATTATCGATTCATCCACCGCGACCGATAACCTCTTGTACTTGACCATAGCATTTTTATGATGTCTTTCAAGAATTTAAAAGTTTTGACGCATTCTTTCATATGATATATGATAAGCTCTTAATCTTTGCGAGTATAAACATAAAAAGATTTATTTGTGTAAACTGAAATTGCAGTTCACGAAGAAAGTCCTACAACGTAAATTAAAAATCACAAAAAATAGGAGGAGGAATCTATGAGTGGCACCTTCGATACCGGCAGGAGCATGATGACGTCCGGTATGCTCATACAGCCCGACCACAAGCTTGCTCTAATTATGACAGTCTCTACTGTAACAGGAGTGCAGGTTAGAAAGATAGAAGCTGATATTTTTGATAATAAAATTTATCTTTGGTTTAGCTGCTAAGGTGGTGAAGGGAGATGGAGTATATAATGTGGATGGCTCTGCTCTTCGTCTTTGCCTTCATCATCGGAATCATAGCCCCAGTGTCGGGAGTTGGCGGAGGCGTTCTTTTTGTACCTTTAACAACCGCATTCTTTCCCTTCAACATAGACTTCGTGAGGGGGGCTGGGCTGACGCTAGCCTTAACATCCGCCCTCTCCTCCTCCCCAAGGTTAATTGAAAGGGGGCTTGCCAATCTGAGGGTTGCGATAGTCATCGCAACGGTTTCTATAGCCTCATCAATTGCTGGAAGTGTTCTCGGGCTCTGGATAACTAACGAGCTACCGGAGGGTAAGCACTACATCACCATAGCCCTCGGCATAACACTTCTCTTCATTTTCGTGGTGATGGTTAAGAGCAAAAGGGTGGAGTTCCCCGAGGTTACTGAAGTCGATCCCATTTCGAAAAAGCTCGATTTGGCTGGCAAATGGTATGAACCGTCAAGGAGCGAGGTTGTTGAATACAGACTCACGAGACTTCCCTACTCTCTACCAGCCTTCGCAGGTGTTGGACTGATTGCGGGAATG
Organism: Archaeoglobaceae archaeon; assembly: GCA_040514265.1. Taxonomy (GTDB): domain Archaea; phylum Halobacteriota; class Archaeoglobi; order Archaeoglobales; family Archaeoglobaceae; genus WYZ-LMO2. Next base: position 19,374 of record JBEVCD010000017.1, read on the forward strand.
TTTGGCCTTGGAGCTGGCTGGGCGAACGTGCCCGTGCTTAACCTTTTGATGGGCGCTCCGCTTAGGATTGCTGTCTCAACGAGCATGCTTATAATAGCTCTGAACGATGCTGCTGCTATGTGGGTTTACATTGCTAAGGGTGCAGTTTTGCCGCTCATCGTTGTCCCCTCAGTATTTGGAGTTTTCATCGGTGCGAGAATCGGAGCTATGATTGCTGAGAGGGTTAGGCCGAGGATAATAAGGCTTGTCGTGCTCGGAATAATGCTCCTTGCAGCCCTGCTCGACATTGAGAAGGGGCTTACCGGTTTGGGGGTGATGTGATGGAAGTCGAAGTAGGGAAGGAGTACATAAGGTTTGCGAAGATTATAAGATACTTTACGAGCGCAGGACTGATTTTGCTCATAGTTTCTTTAATAATGTACCTGCTTAACATAAATCCCTTTGTGGAACCAGACAGAGTTGTGAAAACTTGGCACCTTTCAGCCTCGGAGTTCTGGAGGGTCAACGTGGGAAAGGAGATGGAAGGCTACTCGGAGTATCTTTATATCTATCATCCAGACAATTTAGCAGTTTTCTCGCTCTTCCTCCTCGCCTTAGCCCCTGTCTTCGCACTGCTGAGCATACTGCCCAAGATGAAGGGAATTTACCGAATCCTGACTCTAATAGTAATTGCTGAGCTACTCTTCGGGGCTGCCAGACCGCTGATACTTGGAGCTTTCGGCGAGTAGCTACCACATTGGCTGATCAGTCAAAATTCCAAGCGTCCCTTTTCTTACTCCCTCGGTAGGTAAAGCTTATAATCTCCGCACAGCCCTTTCCCCGTATGGAGTTCAAGGTCGTCATATCCGATCCGAAGACGGGAAGGGCTTACCAGAAGACGATAAGCGGAGCCAACGCTAACAGACTGATAGGAAAACAGATAGGCGACATCATAAGCGGAACAGTCGTGGAGCTTCCTCCCGATTACGAGCTGCAGATAACGGGGGGAACTGACAAGGACGGATTCCCCATGCGCCCCGATCTGCCGGGCTCCGGAAGGCGAAGACTTCTGCTTTCTGGAGGGGTAGGATACAGACCAAAGGAAAGGGGTGTAAGAAGGCGGAAGATGGTCAGGGGAAGAGTGATCTCGAAGGATATCGTTCAGATCAACATGAAGGTCGTCAAGCACGGCAAGGTTCCGCTTGAGGAGATATTCAAGCAGAGCGAGTAGATGTCCCTCCTGAACCACAAGGGCAGGGCTAGACTCTTTTATAAATACTTTTCAAAAATATACGACTACGTAAACCCCATTTTCTACTCGGAGGAAATGAGAAAGACTGTCGTCGACATGGCGAAGATAGGCAGAAACAGCTTCGTCCTCGAAGTCGGGTGCGGTACAGGCTTCACAACCGAAGAGATAGCGAGGCGTTGCGGGCAGGAAAACGTCGTAGCGGTCGATTTAACTCCAGATCAAGTTGCGAGGGCTGTGAGAAAACTTCCGAAGGTGAACTACGTCATAGGAGATGCCGAAAACCTCCCGTTCGATGACGACACGTTCGATGCGGCTATTTCAGCTGGCAGCATAGAATACTGGCCGAATCCGAAGAGGGGAATCGCGGAGATGGCGAGGGTCACGAAGAGCGGGGGTAGAGTGGTTATACTGGCTCCGCGCAAGCCGGACAACTTTTTCGCCAGAAAGTTCGCGGAATCCATAATGCTCTTCCCTTCCACCCAGCAGTGCGTCAGCTGGTTCCTTAGCACCGGTTTGAAGGACGTGAGGTACGTCGAGACGGGACCTTACTTCTTCTGGAAAAAGCTGGTCGTGATAGTTTCCGGCGTCGTTCCGTGAACTTTTTAACAGATGCGACCGCCCGATGTTATGGACAGGGTTATGTACATCGGACCTCTGATGCTCGACGAACCGGAGAAGTTCGACCTCGAAGAGTTCGTGAGACAGGCGATAGCTATGGAAGCCGAGAGGCTATTCTACTCCAACGGAAGGCTTTTTCTCGTCGACTACGAAACGCTCCACGGCATAATCGACGAAAAGTTCGTGATAGTCGAACTCATAACCTACGCATCCTTCACCGAAGTTGGCGAGTACAGGAACTGGGTCGTTTACTACGGGAACGACGATGAAGTTCAGTACGTCTCGAAGATAAAGGACTTCAGGGGAGACATGACGATCATACCGATAATAAGAACGAGAGACCGCTTCATAAGGAAGATAGAGGAGTTCATAGCCGAGGGCAAGTTCACGGACTTTACTGCTCAGAAATGAATTCTGCAACTATTCTGGCGAGTTCGTCGAACTTCCCGAAATAGAAATGATCCGTTTCCAGCTTCACGATCTTTTTGGGTTCGCTGGCGCGCTCGTATAACGTCATCGATACTCTGAGCGGAACTATCTGGTCGCGAGAAGCTACCACGAACAGTTTAGGAATCTCAACGTCCTTGAACTCTATCGAGTCGATCTCCGGAATTGGAGAGATGTAGACGGCTTTTTCACAGTATTCCGCGATGTTAGAAGCTACGACGCTTCCGAACGAGTATCCGACGACGCTGACGGCTTCGTGTCTGTGCTTGAGGTAAGCGAGGCACTTTTTGGCATCCTCCACCTCCCCGATGCCGCTCCGGTAGGGTCTGGAGTAGTCGAAGCGGAGGACACTGAAGTTCCTGCTCAGCAGCTCGTTCGCTATCCTTTCGAGTCTGACGTCGAACATACTCCCGCCGAAGAGAGGGTGCGGTGGACAGAGCAGGACGGCTTTCGTTCCCCTGACGTCGTAGATCGCCCTTACGGAGTCTACGAAAATCTCGGTCATTGTCTGGACCTCCTTATCTTATCTATAGCCTCTTCAGCCGACTCCGCGACGCTGCCTCCGAGTTCTGCGATCTTCTCCAGCTTTTCGATGTCTTCTTCGCTGCCGATTATCCCGAGCACCATCGCCGCGTCTTCCCTTATCCTTTCGTCCTCGTGCTCCAGCAGTTCCGCCACGATCTTGCGGGCTTCCGCCACGATTTCTCTCTCGCTTGAGAGGGACTCCAGCAGAGCCATCGCACCTAGCCGCACGATGAACTCCCTGTGCGCTACGAGCTTTGCGAGAACTTTTCCGAGCTTCCTCTCTCTAACGAGGTTTCTCGCTTCCTCGAACTTTCCGCTACGCAGAAGTTCGACGAGGTAGCTTTCGTAGTCTCCCTCGCTGGCACGCCTTATCCATTCGTAAGCCTCCTCTTCGCCGACAGCACCTTCGAGCTTTAGATCGCAGAAGAACGTTGTCGGAACAACTTCCACACCTTCAGAAGCTTCGTAGATATGATACTCGCTTCCGCTTCTTATGCAAGCCCTGCCCACCGCTTCGACAGTCACAGCGCAGTTCGGGCAGAGATCGGTAACGAACGTCTTGACGACGCAGCCGAGCCTTTCCTCTTCCTTCAGCTCGCAGCAGCTCTTGAGCAGCGCGAGAAAAGCCTGAAACTCCAAGCCACGGGGAATGAAGTGGTAGTAGATGTTGCAGAACTCGAAGACGTCGTCCTTCACGTTCTCGACCTCGATGTTGTCTGAAAGCTCCGCCAGCTTCCTCGCGAAATCCGCGAACCTTCCGCCGGCTCGAACCTTCACCTTGCACTTGATTCCGTCGAGGAACTTCTTGGCGATAACCTCGCTGAACATTTAAGTGTCTTCAGCCACCAAAAATTTAAGTTTTCCCGACGACTCTTTGCGATGATAAGCACACCCGAGCTGTGGACGGAGTTCTTCGAGAGGTACTATCAGGAAAAAATAAACAGGCTCGCGTACCACATAAAGACGGGCGGAGACGGTAGATCACTCTACGTCAACTTTAAAGACCTCATGATATTTCACGAGGGGAAGTTAGCCGAGGAACTCCTCGAAAGCCCGGACGCTGTAATGGAGCACGCTGCACGCGGGCTTGCGATGACCGGCAACATATATGGCGTGTCACTCGAAGGCTGCAAACCCCGCTTTTACTCGCTCCCCTCGACGAGGAAAGTTCTGATCAGGAATCTGAGGGCTGAACACATCGAGAAGTTCGTGGCGATCGAGGGGATAGTCAGAAAGGTAACCGAAGTCAGACCGCGCATAGTTGAGGCGGCTTTCGGTTGTTCAAACTGCGGAAGCGTAACCCGCGTTGTTCAAGAGGACGTAGTCCTAAGATCTCCTTCCGAGTGTCCGCGCTGTCACGCAAAGAGGCTCACGTTCCTTCCGAAGGAGAGTAGGGCTGTTGACAGTCAGCGTGTGAAGATTCAGGAGTATCCGGAGAACCTCAAGGGCGGCGAGCAGCCGCAGAGCATAGACGTGATTCTCGAGGGCGACCTAGCGGGAAAAATAAACCCCGGAGATCGCGTTGTGATAAACGGAATAGTCCGTTCGAGACCGAGGGGGAGCGGAAAGAAGCTTGTCCACCTCGACCTTTTCGTGGAGGGTAACTCGATCGAGATTCTGCAGCAGGAGTACGAGGAGTTCGAGATAACCGAGGAGGACAAGAAGAGGATTCTGCAGCTCGTCAGCAGCGGGAACATTTACGAGAAGGTCGTGAGGTCGATAGCACCGTCGATATACGGGCACGAAGACGTCAAGCTCGCCATAGCACTCCAGCTCTTCGGAGGAATTCCGAAGAAGCTCCCGGACGGCACCGAGATCAGGGGCGACATTCACATACTGCTCGTCGGCGATCCCGGGGTTGCGAAGAGTCAGCTGCTCCGCTACATTCACAGGATAGCTCCGCGTAGCGTGTACACAACCGGCAAGGGGACGACGACGGCGGGACTTACTGCTACGGCTGTCAGAGACGAGGTCGACGGGCGGTGGACGCTCGAAGCCGGAGCGCTCGTGCTGGCTGACAAGGGGATAGCACTCGTGGACGAAATAGACAAGATGAGGAAGGAGGATCACTCAGCCCTACACGAGGCGCTTGAGCAGCAAACGATTAGCGTCGCCAAGGCGGGAATAAACGCGATACTCCGCGCGCGTTGCGCACTCTTAGGAGCTGCAAATCCGAAATACGGTCGATTCGACCGCTTTTCACCAATAGCAGAGCAGATAGACCTTTCGCCGACGCTGCTTTCGAGGTTCGACCTAATATTCGTCATGACCGACGACCCGGAGGAGGCGAAGGACAGGGAGATAGCGAGGCACATACTCGAAGCCCACCAGCTCGGAGAGATGGTGGAGAGGAGGAAGAACTTCGGCGACTACAGCGAAGAAATGCTGAAGGTGAAAGCCAAAAAGATAGAGCCAGCCATAGAGCCCGAGCTCCTCAGGAAGTACATAGCCTACGCTAAGAAGACAGTCTTCCCCGTCCTCACGGAGGAGGCGAAGAGGAGGATAGAGGAGTACTACGTCTCGCTGAGGTCAAAGGCGAAGGAAAACTCGCCCGTACCGATAACAGCCAGACAGCTCGAAAGTTTGATCAGACTCGCCGAGGCTTCCGCTAGAATGCGGCTCAGCGACAGGGTCGAGGTGGAGGACGTCGAGAGGGTGATAGGCATAATGGAGAGGAGTCTTGCGCAGATAGCTGTAGATCCCGAAACCGGCGAGTTCGACATAGACTACGCGTTTACCGGCACCTCGAAGAGGCAGAGGGACAGGATAGTGATCGTGAAGAGGATAATAGAGGAACTCGAAGACAAGACGAGCTACGGCGCTCCTGAGGAGGACGTTCTCGACGCCTGCGAGAGGGAGGGGATAGAGAGGGAGAAAGCCAGAGAGGTTCTCAACAAGCTCAGGCAGTTCGGCGAGGTTTGGTCGCCGAAGCCCGGTTACTACAGACTGCTTCCGAAAGTGTAATAATTTCCAGAGGGTGAGGGGTAACAATGGTCTACAGGGTCGGTATAGTTCCGCTCGACGTACAACTGGGCGGCGGGATACCGGAGGGAAGAATAGCCATAATCTTCGAAGAGCCCGGAGCGGGGGCGGAAGTCTTCACCTACCACTTTGCAGTCGAAGGAGCGAGGCTCGGAGAGAGAGTCCTCTACATCACCCAGCAGAACATGCTGGATTTGAAAGAAGAGATCAACTCGTACTTCTCCCTCAGACCCGAAGAGTGGGAGTACATAGCAGTTCTCAGCCTCAAGTCGAGCCACGAGTCTAAGGATAGGGAATACCTGCGGAGGGGCATATACGACGCGATGAGCGGGATAAAAGTAATTCTGGAGAACGAAAATTTCAACCGCGTAGTGATAAACGACCTCGTGTATTTTCTGAAGTACTACGAGTTCGACGACGTCCTCGACTTCTTTGGTTACCTCGTCTCGAGGGCGAAAAAAGACAGGTTTTCCTGCCTCACGGTTTTGCCGAAGGGTCTTTTCGACGGGAGCGTCGAGGTTACGCTCAAACACAGCTTCGACATAGTCTTCGAGCTTACGCTTAAGGAGGTCGAGACCGAGGTTCAGAGGAGGCTGAAGGTGATAAAGTTCAGGGGCAAAGCTGTGCCGAAGGCTATCATGAGGTACGACCTCACAGATAGGGGAGTCAGGATGGAGTCCGTAATGAGGGTGCTATGAGGGTAACCTTCGGCGAAGTGGACACGTTCGGCGACTTTGCAACGCTTATAGATCCCAGATTCGTCCCAGACCTCGAAGTCGTGTCTTTTGCAGCTGAAAAAGCTCTGAAAGCTTGGAATAGGGGTGAGAGAATTTCGAGGAGCCTCGCGCTCGAAGTTCTGCTGTACTACGCGGCGACGAGGCAGATAAGGGAAGCCGTGAAGCTCGGAGCTAAGGGGGGAAGAGCTGTCATCGTTGTCATTGACGAGGAGGAGTTCTCGAAGCGCAACTTTAGAGAGCTCGACTTCAAGCCAGAGATCGACGAGAGAGCCATTATGGAGCACTACGGAATAACGGAGGAGGAGTTGAAAGTTGCAGGGAGGGAAAAGCTATCGCTTTTAATAAGAGAGAGGATAGCCCTTTTTGCCGCTTTTAAAGAATGAAGGGTAGAGCTTACGCTGCGGGAACTGTTCTGAACGCCCTCGCAACGGGAATAGGCTCGGCTTTTCCCATAGACTTAGTCACCGAGGTGAAGGTCGAACTCGGCGGAAGCGGCGTTTTCGTGAATGGAGTTGCGAGGAAGAGCAGACTCGCGGACGAAATTCTGAAGCACTTCGGTGTAAAAGCAGGAGTGATGGTAAAGAGCGAGATACCAACCGGGAGCGGTCTGGGTAGCAGCAGCGCGTTCGCAAACGCTTTGATCGTTGCGATCTCCAGAGCTCTGGGGTTGAAACTCTCAGCTTTCGACGTGCTGAAGTTAAACGCCGAACTGTCGCTGAGGGCGGGAGTAAGTTACACTGGAGCACTCGATGACGCTGCAGCCTCGCTGCTCGCGAAATTCGTTGTGACGGACAACAGCAAAATGAGGATACTTAGGCTGGATGAAGTGAAAGGCTACGCAGCCGTTCTCATCCCGAGATTCGGAAGGGGGAGGATAGAACTCGAAGAGATGCGAAGGAGGAGCGGAGAACTCGAAAAAGCCGTGGAACTGGCTCTGCGGGGCGATTACTGCGGGGCGATGAAGCTTAACACGAGCTTCTACTGCCGGCTGATAGGTTATCCCGTGGAAATAGCGGAGCTTGGATGGAAGAGCGGAATTTGCTGCGGCTTGAGTGGAAATGGACCGAGTTTCTGTGCTTTCGGAAGCAAAAAGGAGATGCTCGAACTTAAGGATGTTTGGAGCGGTTTCGGAGAGGTTTTGATTAGAAGAATTCCGGAGGAACCTACAGTTCCCTTACCATCCTGATCCACTTCCCCCACTCGCCCTTTTCGACGAATCCTTTTTTCTCGTAGAACTTTCTGGCTCTGTAGTTCGTCCTCCCTACCCAAAGCTCGGCGATCTTTCTTTCCTTCGACCTCGCGTATTCGAGGGCAGCTTCGAGCAGTCTGGAACCTATCCCTCTCCCCCTGAACTCCGGGAGGACGAAGAGCTCGTGTATCTCTCCGACTCTCTTCTTCTCGAACACGCTCAACCAGTTTGTGTCGCAGGCGACGAAGCCTACGGGCTTTCCGTCTACTTCGGCAACCATGAACCCGTCCCTGTCCCTCGAATACAGCCAGCGGAAGTAGCTCCTTATGTCCCTTTTCGACGTGTAGGCGTACTCCTCCAACCCCCTGTAACTGTTAACGTAAACCTCCACGAACGCTCCGAGGTCTTCCTTTTCAACCCTCCGGATTATCACGGTGGGAAGAGTTAAATTTCGGACTTTTAAAGACTGCGTAGTGCTGCTGAAGGAGCTCGTGGAGATCGAGTCTCCCAGCGGGAGGGAGGAGAGGATAAAGAAGTTCGTGAGGGAGTACCTCGAAAGTAGGGGATACGACGTCGTTGAGGAGGAGCTTTTTCTGGCTACGAACCCCGGAAGCGACCTCATCGTAGCCACCCACCTCGATACCGTAGCTTCGAAGTCGGGCTTCAGCTTCGACGGAACTTACGCTTACGGAACCGGCGTCGCAGACGCCAAAGCCAGCGTAGCAGCGATGCTCGAAGCAGCCGACGCTGGTATTGATTACACCTTGGCTTTCTTCTGCGAGGAGGAGGAGAGCGGGAGAGGTTCGAAGAGCTTCGTCGAACTCTGGAAGTGGGGGAAGTACGCCATAGTTATGGAGCCGACGCAGCTGAAGGTAGCCAGCAAACACTTCGGGAACGTCGAGGCTGAGATCGTCGTCAGAGGGGTTGCAGCCCACGGAGCGACGCCGGAGTTCGGAGTAAACGCGATAGAGAAAGCCATGGAAGTCTACAGAGCGCTCAAAAGAGAGCTAAACATCAGCGTGCTGAAGATGGAGGGAGGAGGAGACGAGTATATAGTTCCGGAGGTCTGCAGAATGAAGATCGACGTCCTAGTCGAGCCGAGCGACCTCGAAAGAGTTCTCAGAGTCCTCGAAAGTGTCAACGCTGAAGTGAGGATACTCGAAAAGTCCGACGGCTTTTACAGCGGAAGGAGCGCGGAGCTGCTGGCTAAAGCTATGGAGATGTGCGGGCTCGAAGTTGAGTTCACCGTAATGCCCTCGTGGACCGATGCTATCAACCTCGCTGAGAGGTACGACGTCGTCGTGTGGGGACCGGGAGAGCTCCACCTCTGCCACACTTCAGCGGAGAGGATTAAGGTTGAGGAGATAGAGGTCGCCAAGAACGTCCTCGTAAAGCTCAACGATGTCGTTAAAGATGTCAGGGTAAATTAGGCAGAGGATGGCAACTATGAGCGGATGCTGGATCAGGTAGACTTTCAGGGAGTTTCTGCCCAGTAACGAGATCGGGTCTCTCAGCGACAGTCCGGTGGTTCTGTGGAAGTTACCCAGCGAGGCTCCGAGGAACATGAAGCCCACGTAGGGAAGAAGAGGGTAGTAGTCGAGCGTGGCAAAAGACCCCGGAGCGAGACCGAGCCAGAGGAGCGAGTAGGTATCGACGTCCCGCGGCAGAAAGGTCGAAGCTGCGAAGGCTGCGAAGGCTGCGGTAAGCGAGGCGAGAGGTTTTGAGGCGAGCGGATAAACTAGAAGCGTTGCAACTGCGAAGAAGTGTATTATGCCGAACCAGACCATCATCTCATCGAAGAGAAGCCAAGTCGAGAAGCTGATAAACGCAGCGACGGCAGAAAGCTTTGCGACCTTCCTCAAGATTCTGCGAAAACTCTTTTTCGTTACCGCGAGCGTGTAGCCGGAGATGAAGATAAACATCGATCCTATGAAACGCGGAAAGAAATACCAGAACTCACCTTCGAGCGATAACTTGCCGAAAAACTGGGCGTCGAAAAGAAAGTGGTAGAAGAGCATCAGGACTACCGCTACTCCCCTCGCGAAGTCTATCTCCCAGAGCCTCATCTGAAGTAACGCAGATCCTCGTCGCTCCTCCACTGTTGCACAGCCATCTCCTGCATCTCCTTTATCTGCGCTATGATCTTCTCCATCTCCCTAGCTCTCTGTTCAAGAGCCTCTGTAGAAACCTCAATGTTCAGGATCTTCATCAGCACGTCCAGCACCGCTTTGGCACTCTTCGGATCGACCATGTAGCCGGATGTAACGCCCATGAGACACGCAGCCTCTATACCTTCGAGGGCTGAGACGCCCAGGAGTAGTCCGGAGGCTCCGATTATCCCGCCTCCAGGTTCTCCGGGCTCGAACTTTACGCCGTACTTCTTCAGCTCCTCGACGAGTTCGGGCTTGTTTACGGCTCCGATGACGTAGGGCTCCTCTACCAGACGTCCTATCCCGAAGCCGCCGAGGGTGTATATCCTTCTCACACCGAAGCGCTTCGCTATTTCTATATACGCGTTCACGAGCTCGAAGTGCCCTTCGTTGCTTATGCTCTGAAAATCTCCGACGAGTATCAGCAGATCCGGAGCGTTACCGTTGGACTTCCAAGCGTAGACTTCGTTTATAGGCATTCTGACCGTGCCGTCTTCCAGAACTATAACCTGTGGCGGGAAGTAGTGTGAGTATATCCTTACGACGAGTTCCGCCTTGAGCTCGTTGACGAGGTGATCGGCTACGAGCTTCCCGACGTGCCCTATGCCCGGCAGCCCCTCTATGAGAACCGGATCCTTCAGCCCCACCTCTTCGGGTGTCCTGAGGTACCTCACATCAACTTTTTTCAGCATTACCCCACCTCCTCAACGCGAAAAACCCTATTTCCTTTCTCAACTTCCTCCTGTACTTACCGTACGGGTCCTCGGGTGAGAACCTCGGGGGGATAGGCATGAAGGTCTTTCCCCCGCATACGGGACACACGTCCTTCAGCGTGTACCTCCCGCAGTTTCCGCACTTCCTCATTTCCACCCTCATACAGCTTCCCTCACGAAACGGCACTCGCAACCGAGCTTCTTAGCCTCCTTCAGCGCAACCTTAGTTGCCCGCTCCAGAGCCTTCTCCGCGGTTTTGTAGTTCTCCGCCGTTATCACTATCCTGTACTTCGGTGCCCCCACGTATTCGAGCTTGCCCTCGACGTCCTTAAGCTCTTCGGATACAGAACTCATCACCTTCTTTATCCTCTCCACACCATCCGAACCGGGGCACTTGAGCTCGAAGTAGCCTCTGACCTTAACCTTCGGCGGTTTTATGTTTTCCCTGGCTATCTCAGCCATCTCCTTAGCGAACTCCTCGCCGACTATGGGAGCCAGGACTTCGTAACCCTCGAACGCAGCTTCCTCGAAGGCTGAATAAACGGAGTCGAACTCCTTGAGTAGCTTCTTCCCGATCTTCTCAAGTCTGTCCCTGTCGATGTTCAGCTTCTCGCCTATGAGTTCTAGCCACTTGAAAGCCTTCAGCTCGTTCTTCCACTGGGTGAGTTTCTCCTTCCTCTGCCTCTCAGTGACGTCCTTTATGGAGAGGTCGATGTGCCCCCTTTTCGGGTTTACATCGAGCACCTTGCATATCACCTTCTGCCCTCTCTTAACATGATCCCTGATGTCCTTGACCCACCCAGATGCGACCTCGCTTATGTGCACCATCCCCTCCTTGTTCTCGTATTCGTCGAGCGTGACGAACGCTCCGAAGTCGAGAACCTTCTTTACGGTTCCTATCACAATTTCCCCCTTCGAAGGGTAGCCACTTCTTCGAATTATAAGGCGATCTTCCTTCATCCCGAGCCGCTCGTCGGCGTAGAATTTAAAAGTTTACCAAACCTCAGCCGTGAAAACCGGTCCATCTCTGCAGACTAGCAGACCACACTCCAAGCTGCACGATCCGCAGACTCCGAAACCGCAGCGCATGTATCTCTCCATCGACACCTCGAACCTCTCTGGAGGGAGATGATCCTTGAAGAGTTCCCAGACTTTTCTCATCATCTCCTCCTTGCCGCAGCAGTAAACGCGGTCGAAAGTCTCGAGTTCGAGTGTTTCGATCGCGTCTACAACAGTCCCCTTAATACCCAGACTTCCGTCCTCGGTGGCGTATACGCAGTCCTCGAACTCGAAGAGTATTTCGGCGGCGCTTTTGCATCCGTAGACTACCGTCACGTCGTTTTCCTTCCTCAGGACTTCGTGGAGGAACTTGAGCGGTGCCACACCTATGCCGCCGGCTACTATCAGCACACTCTCGCCGCTCACCGGCGTGAAGGGTTTGCCGAACGGACCTCGAATCCCCAGAATCTTTTCCGGATAGTTAACGAGTTTTCTCGTCGTCTCTCCAACAGCTTTAACGGCTAGAGTGTCGGAGCCGCAAAGGCTCAGGGGGATCTCCTCGCAGCCGTAGACGTTCACCATGACGAACTGTCCGGGATAGGCTCTCAGAGGAGGGTCGAAGCGTATTATTGCGGCGTCTCCTTTTTTTTCGATCTTCTTTACTCTAACGTTGAACATCACGAAGTATCGTTGAGAGTCTACAAAAATCTTCTGTTAATGATTGTAGTTGTTACTTTAATTACAATTGTTGTTATGATAATTTGAGAAAAATTTATAACTAATATCGTTCACAGATATTGAGGTGAGCGGGCATGGAGAAGAAGGAGAGAAGGGAGATAGAGGAGGCTTTCAAGAAGGTGAGGATCTTCGTGAGCTAATAAAATTTTTAAAATTCTGGATCGAGCCTCCGACGATACTTTTTCCCATACCCCTAATACCCCTTTACGTCGTGGCAGCTACCGGAAATACGATAGCCTCGATTCCCGCTATCTTGTACGCGTTCCTCATATCATCGGCTTCCAACCTCTGGAACCACACTAACGACGCCGAAGAAGACCTGACTTTCGGCTCCAGAGATTCCAGAATTCTGCTGAAATTCACGAAAATCTGCGTGGTGACATCCATCGCTTTGTATACGCTGTCCTACGTTACTGTTCTGCTCTTCTCGGTTGACCGGGCAGCCCACATCTTCGCACTCGCACCTGTAGCGCTCACATGGCTCTACTCGGACAGGATGTACCTCTACAGACTCTTCCGGTTCAGGCTTAAGGAACACTACGTCACGGAGCTGCTAACTTACGTTCTGACGTCTATCTCCGCCTTGGCGGTTCTCTGGAGCTTCTGTACGGAACTCTCTCCGTCCCTGATAGTACTGTCATTGCCGGTTATACTCCTCTACCTCTCACTCGCTGTCCTGAAGGACTTGAAAGATGTAACCCAAGATGAGAAGATGGGTTACAGAACCCTGGCAATAGCGCTAGGTCCGGAGAACGTTCTGAAGGTCTCAGCGTCTCTTGCTGCGCTTTACTACTCGTCCCTCATCGCGGCGTACCACTTCGGTAAGCTGCCCCCCTTCGGCTTACTCGCACTCCCGGCTTACGCCCTCTTTTTGGCGAGGATGACGAAGAAGAACTGGAAAGTCTCGGTAGAGGACGTCCCGCTGATGAAACTCTACGTGTACCAGCTTCTGACTTCTTTCGCTTTGACTACAGCTTCAGCGCCGCTGCGTTTCTCGTGAGGTTCGAGAAGATTCCCCTCTCTATCTCTGTGAAGTATCTCCTGGTGGTGCTGAAGGTTAGGGACACGCAGTCGAAAACGGCGAAGGAATCCTCTAAACAGTCTGCGATCGATGCAACGGCGGACTCGTAGATGAGTAGGAAGTTTACGTCTATGAAGAAAACTTCCGACTCCGAGTTCAGTAGGAAGTCGCAGAGTGTGGACAGCAGGTATTTAGTCGTCTCGCTGTAAGCTAAAAACATTCTATTGTAAAAACTGTCCAAGTTGTATAGGGAGGGGTAAAAGTTCGTGTTCGTGTCCATCAAACCCAGACCGCAGCAACCGTTCGTCTCCCTGCTGAACATCCAGAGAGCTTGCGGTGACGCGCCCAGAAACTCCCCACTTTCAGCCAGTCTCAGGAAGTTCTGACGGTAGCCAAGCCAATATCTCGCGGGTTTGCCGCTGATCGATCCTATCGCCACCCCCTCGAACTCGACCTCGACCTCTTTCAACAACCCAACTTCGCTGCGGAGGATTTCGATGTTCTCATCCAGACTTCTGCCCCTCTCCGGGAACGTATCCTCGTACTTCACACTCTTAAAACGGCGGAAACCGATTCTGAGAAGTCCTCTGCCGATCTCCCTTCCGTTGAGCGCTATCTTCGGCGAGTTGAACGCCACTTCGAGCGGGAAGAGGTTGAGGGCTACAGCGACCTCGCCTCTATCGCGGAACACTCGCAGGACGTCGTTTATCGGGTAAACGTGCTTCTCCAGCAGGTATCTGGACATACTCCTGAGGGCGAGCTTGTTGCCCCTGACATAGCTGGAGTAAGATCTCCTGTCTCTGATCATGGCAGTCAGAGTTTCGATCCTGCTGCCGATGTAGAGAGCTGGAAAAACTATTAGGCTGAATTTTCTGGACTTGGAATCTCTTATAGCCCTCAAAACTTTTTCAGCGCCACCTGAATACTTCTCGACCTCGACCTCCTCGTCGATCAGCCAAAGCAGTCCGCCCCTAGTCCAGACACCTTTCCGTGTTGCAAACCCCTCCACCGGCACGCATACCGTGTCGCAGTTCAGGAGTTTCGAGAAGTCTCTGTGGTGTTTCATGAGTCCTGAGGTGAGGAAGAAAACGCCCAGATTGTAATCTCGTCTTTCGATCTTTCCTTTCAGATCTTCGATGGCAGCCTTCCTGTCCGGCAAAGCCGTGTAGACGTACTCAGCCATGCTCCCCGAATCTTCGTCTCACGGTTGAAATGTCTATTCTCAGCTTGTAGAGCGACGCGGTTTCGCTGGCTAGAACTGCAAGGACCAGCGACCTCGAGAGGGGTTGCAGGAACAACCGGTAGTTCGAGATCTTCACTTCAAGGTCTTCGAAAGTGCTGGACTCTATGTAGTTGAGTAGCAGCTTTACCTGCTCTTCGAGCCAGTCGAGTATGTTTAGGACACCTCTCCTCTTTATGCCCGCAAATATCGCGACACCGTCAACTCTGTAGATCCCGACGAAAGCTACTCCGTCGTCGAGGAGGAGAGGTGAGAGGATTTCGCGAAAGGTTTCCCTCATACGAGTCTCTTCCTGATCTTCTCAAGTTCTTCTCTCTTCAGCATGCCCTCGCGGCAGAGCTTCTTCAGCTTCTCCTTGCACCTTTCCGGAATCGGAAGGTCGTCAACTTCGGCATCGAAACCCTCGGTTCGCTTTTCTTCGACGACTATTCCGGCACCCTCGATTATCGAGAACGGAAAGACTCCGTCGAAGTGCGGAGACATGCGGTGCTTTAATATGCGCAGAGTTCTGCTGTAAACTTCTCCGTAACCGACGTTTTTGAGGTAGATGACGGAATCCGCAAGGAAGAGAGGGATGTTGACGTTCCCGTCGGCAACTCCGACGAGCGGTTCCTCGATTGTTACAACAGCTGTTCCGCACTCTCTGAGATTTTTAAAGAACCAGTTTACCTCGTTTCTCACTCTCGAACTCTCCACGTTCGCAACGAGAGGTGTGAAGGAGTCTACAACTATCCTGATATCCCTGCCGCTTACGAACTTCACGAGATCGCTTCCGACGAACGAGTCCTCAACGTAGAACTTGCCGACCCTCAGCAATCCGTTCTCGATATACTTTTCGAGGTCCCACCCCAGCGATTTTGCTATTCTCACCAGTTCGTCCTTCTCCAAGTCGAAGGAGGCGTAAACACCATGCTGCCCACTTTCAAGACCTTCCAGCAGGAACTGTATCGAGAAAATTGTCTTTCCGCAACCCACGGTTCCGAACACGGCGTTTACGGTATTTTTTACAAAGCCGCCGAAGAGTAATTCGTCGAAACCGAATATCCCGGTCGGAATTCTTTCCATGCTCTCAGTCTCATCTAATTATTATAAAACATTGTTGGTTCTCAAGCATTCGGTTTTGATCAAAAATTTAAATTGTTGGGATAACACCCGGCATGCGTATAGCCGTAGTCGGCGGCAGTATAGCCGGGCTGGAGTGCGGGATAAACTTAGCCGACGAGCACGAAGTCACGATATTCGAAGAGCACGACGAGATAGGTTACCCTCTGCAGTGCGGGGAGGGCTGGATGAGTGTCATCGAGCCATACGGATTCGTAACGAACGAAATCGACACGCTTCTGCTGAGAAAGCTCGACGTCCGCCACATGGAGGTCAAGGACGTTGTGCGCTACGACGTCAGGGGTTCGATGCTCGTTATCGATAGACCGAAGATGGAGAAGTTGATGGCGAGGGAAGCTATCAAAAGGGGCTGCGAGATAGTCGTCGGGAGGAAGGTGAGGATCGGGGAACTCGTCAAAGAATACGACATCGTTATCGACGCTTCCGGTCACCCGTCGCAGTACGACAGAGAATTCGGGAAAAAGCCCAGAGGTGCCGTGGGTTTGCAGGCGAGGTGCAAACTCGACTGCGAGGAGGCGATAATGGACGTCTGCAGCGCGATCGACGGCTATTTCTGGGTATTTCCTAAGGGAGACGGGACGGCTAACGTCGGCGTAGGGTACTGGAAGAAGAAAGCCGGTTGGTTCAGGCTCAGGGAGCAGCTCGACAGGTACATCGAATTCTTGGGTGGTGAAGCTCTCTGGTACACCGGCGGAACGATAGGGATGGGGTTGAACCGCCCCTTCGTCAGATTCGTCGGCGAAACACCGGTAGCCATGGTCGGCGATTCGGCTGGGATGGCTGACCCCTACTACGGGGAGGGTATGACAAAAGCCGTGGCGGCGGCGAGGATCCTGGCTGAGTGCGTGGAGAATTTGGAGGACTACGAACCTAGATTCATGCGGGCGCTCGGCAGAATTTACAGGGAGTCCATGTTTGCATACACGCTCCGACGGGCTTCTCTGCTGTTCCCCGTCGTCAAACTTTTCCGCCTTCGAAGCCGATTTTAAGCTTGCAAGAGACAAGCGCTATGGACGTCGTGGAGTTACTGAAGAAACTCGTTAAAATCGACACGCGCAATCCGCCGGGTTACACCGGTGAAGCCGTCGAATTCCTTCAGAACTTCTTCAGCTCCTACGAATGCAGAGTCTACGAGAAGAACGGAAAGCTCAGCATAGTTGTCGAGGTCAGCAAGGGGAAGCCCACGCTCATGCTGACCTCGCACCTGGACACCGTCCCCGCCAGCGACGCTCTGCTGAATCCGGTGATCGTGGACGGAAAACTCTACGGAAGGGGGAGCTGCGACGCGAAAGCCAGTGTCGCAGCCATGAGTGTTGCGGCGATCGAAGCTGACGTAGAATGCGGCTTAAAGCTCACCTTCACAGCCGACGAGGAAGTAGGAGGAGCCCACGGACTCGGATACGTTTTCGAGCGCGAGGGAGCCGATGCTGTGATCGTCGGAGAACCTACAGGGCTCGACGCAGTAGGCGTGCTGCAGGCAGCAGTCGTTGCTGTTGACCTGGAGTTTGAGGGTGAGAGCGGGCACACGGCTATGAAGGACGCGAGTCTCGGGGCTATTTACAGAGCGGCTGTTTACATCTTGGATGCCGTAAAGCGCTTCAGAGAGATGAGCGGGGACTACGGAAGCTACGCTGAAGAGCTCAGAAAGCTCGGCTTTGAGTTCACGCTGAAGAGCTGGCAAGCAGTCTTTAATCCGGCGATGATAAGCGGTGGAGTTAAAAGGAACGTCGTAGCACCTTCGTGCGTCGTAAAAGCGGATGTCCGCTTCGCGCCCTGGATTCCGATCTCTGAAGTCAGAGAGGCTCTGAACTGCGGTTGCAGGGTGAAAGTTGAGGGCTTCCTGCAACCTTACGGCTTCGGTTTTGACTCCGTAAAAAAGGAGGACGACGTGAAGCTGCTCAGAATACTCGGAAAGGTCGCGGGAAGATACGGGAAACCCAAAGCCGTTTTCAGCCTGGGAGTCGGTGATACGAGACACGTCAGAAAGCACGGGGTGCCGGCTTTCTACTACGGTCCCTCAGGCGGAGACATTCACGGGGAGAACGAATTCGTCTACCTGCACGAGCTCAGAGAGTTCGTCGAAGCCTACAAAAAGATTGTTGAGCTCTTCAAAACGTTCTGATTTTGTCTTCGAGTATCATCTCAGTGATTTTTGTTACCTCCGCTATCATTTCCTCTGCTATCTTCGCCGCCCTGGCGGCGATCGCGTCGAAATCCGCTCCGCTCTTCGGCAGTATCTGGATGTCGAGTATCCTCGGCTCGTTTATCGGTCTTCCTATCTGGCTGAGAATCTTGACGTAGACTTCCCTTATACCCTCGATTTCCTCGTAACACTTCTGCGCGATCATGTTCGCCATTACGTTGTACAGCTTCCCGACGTGATTGACAGGGTTCTTACCGCTGCTCGCCTCTATGCTCATCGGTCTGCTCGGCGTTATCAGTCCGTTGACCCTGTTTCCCCTCCCCACACTGCCGTCGTCTCCGTTCTCAGCCGAAGTTCCGGTGACAGTTATGTAGACGCAGTTCGTCTCGTAGTCGTCGGCTGTGTTCACGTTGACCTCTACCTCTCGCTGAGTGTATTCGGAGGCGATATCGCGAACGAAGGATGCGAGTTCGGACTTCACGGAGTCGTACTCTCTGATGTTCGCGACGTGTCTGTCGACGAGAGCTGCCGCGATCGTGAGCGTTATCTTATCTCCCTCCCGGAGCCCCATGACCTTTACGTCCTCCCCCACAGCCTTTTCCGACTTCCTGAATTCCTCGTATATCCTCCTCTCGACGTTGTACACGAGCCTCTCGGTTTCCGACAGGGGGGCGAATCCTATCCCGAAAGACGTGTCGTTTGCGAGCGGAGCCTCGCCCCTTCTGCGTCTGAACACGTCTTGGAGGTCTGTGCTGCCTTCTCCTATCCTGACGTCGAATATCATGTCGGTTTCGGGGTTCAGATACCTCATGGATCTCCTGATGTAATCCTTCGCAGCCCTGAGGGCTATCCGATCGGTCGGAATGTACTCTCCCTCGTAGAACTTCGTAGCCCTGCCGACGAGGAGAACGTATATCGGCTGGATTAGCTCCCCGCCTCCGAACTTCGGATTCGACTTTCCGGCG
Organism: Archaeoglobaceae archaeon; assembly: GCA_040514265.1. GTDB lineage: Archaea > Halobacteriota > Archaeoglobi > Archaeoglobales > Archaeoglobaceae > WYZ-LMO2. The sequence continues at coordinate 38,194 of JBEVCD010000017.1, forward strand.
ACTATCTGCGTTTCGTCGGTGTTGTGGTGTAGGATCACTCCGAACCTCTTGATGTACTCTCTGCTCAATGCTCTGCTCATGGCCTCTGCGATGCCGTCGGCGAGGCTGTCGGGGTGACCTATGCCCTTTCTCTCTACGATCTCGATCTTCCTTTCTTCAATCGGCGTGTGAGTGAGCTTTTCGACGCTTATGTTCGGCATAAATCTTTTGATCATCCGGGGAATATAAAGGTTGAGCGTAACCCGCGTTTTCCCACTTTTACGCAAACTTTAATTGAGAATCAGGTTAAATTTATGCATGGGACTCGAAGAGGAGGTAGTGCTGCTCATTAAGAGAGCACTCAGCGAACGAATAGCCGCAGACGGTGTCCGGTTTTTGGACGTTCACAGAGCGAACGAGTTCGCCGTCGAGATGGGTATCGACGCCAGCTGCGTGAAGCCCGTGATCGAAACGATAAACAGCGTTCTCGAAGCGAAGTGGAAGTCGAGAGACTCGAACATTCTGTGAAACGAAAGAGATTTTAAATTTGGAACAATTCGCAACGTCGATGACTCTCAAGTGTCTGCTTTACACCTGGGAGGACATCGTAAAGCTCTGCGAGGAGCTGGCTAGGAAGATAAAGGAGAGCGGCTACAGGCCAGACGTAATAGTGGCGGTCGCGAGAGGTGGGTGGGTTCCGGCGAGGATCCTCTGCGACCATCTCGACGTCAGAGAGCTTTACAGCGTGAAGACTGAGCACTGGGGCGTAGTCGCGACGCCTACGGGTGAGGCAAAAATAACCCAGCCCCTCAACGTGAGTCTGAAAGGGAAGAGAGTTCTGATCGTCGACGACGTAGCCGACACGGGAGACACGATAAAGGTCGTAGCCGAGCACGTAAAAAGCCTCTCACCAGCCGAAGTGAAGATAGCTGTGATAGATTACAAGAAAACGTCGAAGTTTGAACCACACTACTACGCTGCCCTGATGGAGGAGTGGAGGTGGATAGTTTACCCGTGGAGCATAAGGGAAGATCTGAAGGATCTCCTCAAGAGGAGAGAGGTCAAAAACGTTGAAGAGGCTCTGGATTATCTCAGAAGTCTCGACCTCGAAGTCGACAGGAAGCTGGTGGAGGATGTCATCACGGATTGCTGAGCTCAAGGAACTCCTAGCAGTAGCGAGAGGAGAAAAGAGAGCTCAACTAGTTTTGAAAAGAGCCGAGATAGTAAACGTGATCAGCGAGGAGATCGAGGTTGCTGATATCGCAGTGCATCGCGGCGTAATAGTTGGTGTTGGGAGTTACAGCGGTGTTGAGGAGGTGGACTGCAGAAACCTGATCGCGGTTCCCGGGCTCGTGGATGCACACACGCATGTAGAGATGTCGATGCTCAGCCTTACCGAGTTCGCTCGTCTCGTCGTTCCGCGCGGAACGACCTGCGTCGTAGCTGACCCGCACGAGATCGCAAACGTTCTCGGGGTTGAGGGCGTTAAACTACTCATAGAGGAGTCCCGCCACGTTCCGCTCCGCTTCTACTGTCTCGCACCGTCGTGCGTTCCGTCGTCACCGCTCGAAACACCGGGGGCGAAGCTGGGCGTTGAAGAAGTGAAAGAGCTCATGGAGCTCGAAGAGGTTATCGGGCTGGCGGAGGTCATGAACTACCCCGGAACGGTGGAAGGAGACGAAGAATTACTTGCGAAGATCGCAGCATCGAGAGGCGTCGTCGACGGACACTGCCCGGGTCTTAGGGGAGAGAGGCTAAACGCTTACATCGTAGCCGGAGCGATGTCGGATCACGAGGTCTCTGGGCTCGAAGAGGCGAAGGAGAAACTCCGGAGGGGCATGAGGATAATGATCCGCGAAGGCTCAGCTGCAAGGAACCTGAGAATACTCAAAGAGCTCATCCCACACAGAAACGTCATGCTCGTAACCGACGGTGATCGCACACCGCTTGACCTGCTTAACGAGGGGTACCTCGACCACGTTTTTAGGAGAGCGGTTGAAGAGGGTGTGGACGAAATCCACGCACTTCAGGCTGTGACGCTGAACCCAGCGGAATATTTCAGATTGAACTGCGGAGCCATAGCTCCGGGCAGGCTGGCGGATATAGTGCTCCTGAAAAACCTCAGAAGGTTCGAGGTCGAAGCCGTGTTCGTCGACGGCGCAAGGGTTACGAGCTTCGAGAGGCGCTTCGAATACCCGGAGTTTGCTAAGAAAACTTTCAGACTTGCTAGGAAGGTAACGCCCGAAGACTTACAGCTCGGCAGCGGCTTGGCGAGGATAATAAGGGTCATAGACGGTGAGATAATCACGGGCGAGGACAGGGAATACGTCGAGGGTATCGACGTTGAGAGGGACGTTCTGAAAATAGCGGTCGTCGAGAGACATAGGGCTACGGGAAACGTGGGGAAAGCTTACGTGAGGGGATTCGGGCTGAAGAGGGGGGCAGTAGCCCAGAGCATAGCGCACGATGCACACAACATCGTATGCGTCGGCGCGAGCGACGATGACATGTGCACGGCAATAAACAGAGTGGCGGAACTTCAGGGAGGCATAGTCGTCGTCGACGGCTTTGTAAAAGCCGAGCTGCCTCTTAAGATAGCCGGGCTCATGAGCGACGAGAAAGCGGAAGTTGTTGCGGAGAGGTTGAGGAGGATTTACAGAGAAATCGGGGAGCTCGGGTGTAAGCTCAGGGATCCGATAATGACGCTATCTTTCGTCGCTCTCCCAGTAATTCCGAAGCTGAAGGTGACGGACCTCGGGCTCGTGGATGTCGAAAGCTTTGAAGTTGTCGACCCGCTGCTATGAGGTACAGGTTTCCGAAGGGAATGCGTCCCTCCAGCCTTGAGGAGAGGAGGTTCTTCTACTCCGAGAAGTTCGACGTTGAAGCTGCCGAAAGGTGGTTGAGCTGGAGGGACATAATGAACACGGCTTTCGCCGTTATAGTGGGAAGACACTCCGGAATATACCTTCCGCAGTACGAGAGCATAAGGCGGAAAGCCGTGATAATAGACGAACACGGGGGCTTGCACGATGTGCTACGCTACGTGCTGCGCTATCTGCCTGAGGGCTTCTACTACGACAGGAACATCTACAGAGACCTCCGGCTCTGCGCAGCAAAGGGGTGCGACTACAGGAACTGCTGGAACTGCGAGAACTTTCTGGGTCAGGAACTGGCGTTCGACGTCGATCCGGAGAACGTCGACTGCCCGTACCATGGAAGCGTTGAGGAGAAGATGAAGAGAGGAGAGGGTCTCAGCTTCTGCATGCTGGAGTTCAAGAAAGTTAGGAGACTCACACTGGAGCTGCACGACGAGCTGAAAAGAGAATTTAAAGATATCAGAATAGTCTTCTCTGGCAGGGGATTTCACGTTCACGTTTTAGACGAGAAGGCGACGAAAATGGGTAAAGACGAGAGGGAAGAGCTTGCGAAGGCGTATTCTGGATACGCGATAGATGAGTGGGTCACGAGCGGGGAAATGCGACTGATCAGGATGCCCTACTCGCTGAACGGTCTCGTGAATAGGATTTGCACGCCTCTCAGCGTCGAGGAGGCTGCGAGCTTCGACCCGAGGCGGGAAGCTATTCCTTTTCCGCCTTAACCTCCTCGCCGTAGTAATAGTAGAGCTTCTTCTTCTTTTCCTTCGGCTCCATGGAGAAAATCTTTAAAAAAGATTTAAAATTTTCGTCAGCTCTTGAGCAATCTTATGAACTCCCTCATCATCGCCGGCAGATCCGGCCAGGCTCTGCTGGTTACGAGGTTTCCGTCGACCACGACCTCGGCATCCTCGTAACTTCCGCAGCTTTCGACGTCGGGCTTTACCGCCACGTAACACGTAGCTTTCCTGTCCTTCAGCAAACCGTAAGCTGCGAGTACCTGAGGTCCGTGGCAGATCGCTGCGACTGGCTTGTTCGCTTCAAAGAAGTGCCTGACGATCTTTTCGAGCTCCGGCGAGAGTCTTATGTACTCGGGAGCTCTCCCGCCGGGTATGACCAAGCCGTCGTATTCCTCGGGATTGACCTCGGAGAAGCTCTTGTTGACCCACCTGAAAATGTATCCGGGCTTTTCGGTGTAAGTCTCCCACCCTTCCTCGAAGTCGTGGACAACTGTGCGGAGCTCCTTTTTCGTCGGAGCCGCTACGTGAACTTCGAATCCCTCCTCCCTCAACCTAAAGTAGGGGTAGAATATTTCCAGCGCCTCTACGGCATCGCCGGCAACTATCAGAACCCTCTTCATACCCTTTTGTTTTTCCTCCCGCAAGTTAAACTTTGCGAGCGATTTTTAACTTTCCGAACCACTTGCGCAGTGTACGATGTAGCCGTGATCGGCGCAGGAGTTACGGGGTGCTTCATAGCGAAAGAGCTCTCGAAGTACGAAGTCAGCGTCGTCGTTTTCGAGAAAAAGTCCGGAGTGGGACTTTTACAGACCAAGGGGTGCAGCGGCGTTATACACGCTTTCCAGTTCCCTTTCAGCTCGCTCCGCGGCAGGCTGTGCCTTGAAGGCAATAAGATTATGGACCGCGAAGCATCGGAGCTCGGTTTCGAGTTCAAGCGCGTGGGCTTGCTTCTACTCGCAACCAACGAGGTATCGAAGCTGATGCTTCCCATCGTAAAGCGCCTCCTTTCGAGACACCTGGACGTCAGAGCCGTGAGCAGAGAGGAGATACTCGCGACCGAGCCGAATGTTACGGAAAGGGTGAGGGGTGGACTGCTGCTACCGTCCGCTGGTGTCGTGAATCCGGTGGAGATGACGTTCACAGCTTTCCTGTTCGCAAAGCTCAACGGCGTAGATTTCGTCTTCGACTGCGAGGTGACGGGGATAGAGAGGAGACTCGACAGGTTCGTGATAGAGACGAGCAAGGGAAAGTTCGAAGCGAGGTTCGTCGTCAACTGCGCCGGCGTATACGCCGACGAGGTCGCGAGAATGGTTGGATACGATCTCCAGATAAAACCCAGTAAAGGTTCGCACGTCGTTTTCGGCGAGAAGGGGTTCACGAACCACATGATGGCGGCGATACCCCTAAAACCGAAACGCATAACTGGTGGAGCACTCGTCAGCGTCGACGGAAAGCCCGTCTGGGGACCGAACTTTGTCGAAGTCGACGACAAGGAGGACACGAGCGTTACCAGAGAGGATATCGAGGGGATAATAGAGGAGTTCTCACACCTCTTCAGGAGACTGCCCGAAAAGCCGTTAGCCTACTACGCTGGAGTTATGGCTACGGCTGGGAAAGATTTTGTCATAAATCAACCGATCAGGAACTTCATAAACGTTGCAGGTATTCAGAGCCCGGGCTTAACAGCTGCTCCGGCTATAGCCAAGCTCGTCGTCAGAATGCTCGCGACGAGTGGTCTAAAGCTCAAAAGAAAGCAGAGCCTCGCGAGGTTTTCGCTAAGGAGGTTCGCAAAGATGAGCGATGAGGAGAGGGCTAAGTTGGTAGCCGAGGACCCAAGATACGGAAGAGTAGTCTGTCTCTGCAACCTCGTTACTGAAGCTGAGATCGAAGAGATCCTGAAGCACACGCCGTGCTTCGACATCGTGAAGCACGTGACGCGAGCCGGTATGGATTGCTGCGAGTGTCACGCGGACATAATAATTTTTATACAGAGGAAGTTAGGATACTCTGTAAAGGATCAGGTAAAAAGTGACCTGGCATGGCGACGGTAGATTACGTCGTGGTTGGAGGTGGTTACGCGGGACTGCTCTGCGGGAAGAAACTGATCGACGAGGGTTTCAACACCCTCGTGTTCGACATGAGGGGCGGCGGCGGAGAGCTCGCAGTCTTCGCAAAGCTCAGCGACTTCAGGGCTAGATACGAGAAGTACATCGAGGAGATGGAGGAACTTCGAAAGGAGGTTCCGGTCGAGAAGGGGACGGTAATAAAGTCGAAGCCCGTGATTGTAAACTCGGAGAACGGACTGAAGAGGCTCGAAGCCCGGAAGGTTCTGATATGCACCGGCGCAACCGACGTTGCGCCTACGAGGCTTAACGTTCTCGGCAAAAGGGTCGCCGGGATCTATACGCTGAACAACGCTTTGAGACTACTCGCCGAGAACATGAGCATCGGCAGCAAGATCCTCTTCGCCGCGAAGCCCGACGACGTTGTGAACGTAGCCGAGGAGCAGTTTTACAGACTCGGCTACGAAGTTGAGTTGACCGAGCTGAGGAGCGACATAAACGTAATCGGCAAGACCCGCGTTGAGGGTGTCGAGATCGGAGGAGAACTCTACAGGTGCGACGCTCTCGTTATCTACGGTGGGAGAGAACCCTTCAACCCGCTGAAGCTTCGCGGAACGCCCATTGGCAACGTTGTTACCTGCACTTACGACTATTCGAGAGTCGAGGAGCAGGTGAAGAACTTTATCTCGAAGCTCTAGACTCGAACCTGTCGAGTATCTTTTTCATCTCGTAGGTAATCTGCTCCCTCGCTCTCAGCTCGTTCAGTATACTTTCGATCCTTGAAATTTCAGCCTCAAACTTTCTCAGCAGCTCATCGCAGCTTATGTGGTCCCTTATCTCCATGTAACCCTTCATTATCGCGAGCGGGTTGAAGAGTCTGTCCGCAAGCTCCTCGAAATGCTCTAAGTTCTCCATGAGCACGTCCACGACGGTTTTTCTGACCTTCTCCATCGATGCCACTCTCAGAGCTATGCCGACGTCGCTTGCAAGGGATTCAAGGAGTTCCACCTCGTCCTCGTCGAAGTCCCCGCTGCTCTTCAGAACTATGCAGCCCACGATATCCTCGCCCACGAACAGCGGGAGTGCGAGATAGCAGAAGTCTCCGCTGAGCTTTAGAGTCTTTCGCATCTCGACGCACCTTTCTGCCAGCTTCAAAGCTTCCTCCTCCTCTACGCCACTCGAGGACAGCATTGTGAGGTTCTTACCGTAAAAAACCGCGCTATCTCCGATTTCTTCTAGGAGCCTCGGAAGTTTCGAGAGTATCGAGATCTCCGACCTCTCTATGCTCACAGCCTTGGCAACACTTGAAACGACTCTGAGCAGTCTGTTAATCTTCCGGAGCTTCTCCTCGTTCTCCTTGATGTCTGTGATGTCCGCGAGGTTTACGAGGATCGCCGGCTTCCCCTTCAGTTCTATCCTCCTCGCCAAAACCTTCAGCCACCTGACCCTTCCATCCTTCGTCAGAACTTTGACCTCGTAGCTCTCCGGAACGTTTTCTCCTCTCAGCCTCGCGTAAAGTCTACTCTTCGCCAAATCCCTGTGCTCGGGATGTATCACGTCGTAAGGATGCGGCAGGTTGTTTATGTCCTCCATTGTGTAGCCTAGGATCTCGCTCAGCTTACTGTTCGCGTAAACTATCCTGTCGTCCTGTATTATGAAGATCGCTGTGTGCGAGTATTCCGTGAGCGTGCGGTAAAGAGTCTCCCTCTCCTCGAGTTTCCTCCTCAGCTTTTCCCTCTCCGTGACGTCTCTCATTATGACGACTGCGTAGATAGCTTCTCCGTTTTCGTCGTAGACGAACCTAGCTGAGTACTCCAGCAGCGAGTTTCCGAGATTTGCGACTCCCCTCACAACTTCTCCGCTTTCGAGGGCTCTGCTGAGGTCGCTTTCTATGTCGCCTTTGACGAGTTCTGTGATCTTCCTCCCCTCAACGTATCCTGCAAGGTTCCTAAACGTCCCGTTCGCGAAAATTATTCTCCCCTCACGATCGACGAGGAGTATGTAGTCCGGCGATGATTCCAGGAGGGCGTTGTAGAGGGCGAGCGTCCTCTGGAACTTTTCGATTGCTTTCCTTCTGGCGGTAACGTCTCTGAGAACTATGATTCCGTTATCTCTGCCGATTAGGCTGCCAACGGCTTCAACTACTCTAAGGTTACCGCTGGCGTCGTATATCTCGACCTCCATCCTCTGAGACTTTCCACTGCTCACAGCGTTCGCTATTCTTTCTTTTACCTTCTCCACGTTCTCCTTCGGCAGGAATTCGTAGATGCTCCTTCCTACGAGCTCTTCGGGTCTGTAGCCGTAGATCGATACGGCTGGGTTCACGTAGAGAATCTTTCCGCTCGCATCGATGTGGATGAACGCATCTATCGCCGACTCAACCATCTTCCTGAACACGGAATCCGCAGCCGGGGCTAAGGCAACCTCGAATACCTCGGGTCTCTCTGAAATTCTCCGCACGAAGACAGTCTTATCAAAGAGCTCTCTCTTCCCTTCGGATACCCGAAAGCCGAAAACCTCTTCGAATTCCTTCCCCTGAACGTCTCCCAGGGCGTTAAGGAAAGCCGGATTCGCGAGCACGATCTTGCCGTTAAGGACGAAGGCGTAACCTATGGACCCGCCCCACACGGGTGCGTATCTGGATCTGAGCTTCGAGACTATATCTCTCAACGAGTAGACGTATACTTTGCCCCCCTCCTCGAACTCCACCCAGTCGGACTTCGGAGGAGGCGATAGGGATATGTAAAGAAGGCGACCGCTCGCATCCCTAACGGCGATCGGCGTAAATTCCATAAAAATCTTTGAAGATTTTTCCCCTTAAACCTTTCGCAGCTCAGCGATACGGTTGGCAGCCTCCTCTATCAGCTCGATACTCCTCGTCATGGCGAACCTTACGTAGCCCTCGCCGTACTCACCGAACCCCACGCCAGGGGTTGCGAGGACTCCGACGTCAAGAAGTTTTTTTACGAACTCCACGCTGCTCTCGCCGACCCTAAGCCATACGTAAAACGTGGCTTTCGGCATACTAACTTCGAAGCCAGCCTCCCTTAGAATCTCCACGAACACCCTTCGCCTCTCCGCGAAGACTCTGCAGTTCTCCTCGATTACAGAATCGGGGCTTCTGAGAGCTGCTATAGCCGCTTCCTGTATGGCTTCGAACACGCCGCTGTCGACGTTCGTCTTGACTCTCAGCAGACCCCTCAGCACCTCCTCGCTTCCGCAAGCGAAGCCTATACGCCACCCGGTCATGTTGAAGGTCTTCGAAAGGGAGTTGAACTCGATCGCTACTTCGAAAGCCTCCTCGATTTCGAGGAAGCTCGGAGACCTGTAGCCGTCGAACGTAAGCTCCGCGTAGGCGGCGTCGTGGGCGAGTATTATCTTGTTGTCCAGGCAGAAATCCACGACCTCCTTCATCCACCTTCTATCTTCGATTACTGCAGCTGTGGGGTTGTTCGGGTAGTTAAGGTAGAGTATCTTCGCCTTTCTCGCAACCTCGTCCGGGACCTCTCCGAGATCTGGTAGAAAGCCGTTTTCCTCGCGCAGAGGTAAGTGGTAGGGCACACCATCTGCGAGCAGCGCGGCGGCGTGGTATACGGGATAACCCGGATCGGGAACGATTACGTAGTCGCCGGGATCGACGAAGGCGAGCGGAAGGTGCGCTATTCCCTCCTTCGAGCCTATCAGCGCTATTACTTCCCTCTCCGCATCGAGTTTTACTCCCTTTCGCCTCTCGTAGAACTCGCAGACCGCCTGCCTGAATTCGAGCATCCCCTCGTAGCTCGGATACTTCTGCCTCTCCACCTTTTCGGCTGAACTCTTCAGCGCTTCCACGATATGACGCGGGGTCGGGAGGTCCGGGTCTCCAACGCCCAGGTCGATGACCTTAACGCCCTCCTGAAGTTTCCTCCTCTTCATCTCGTCGATTTCGGCGAAAAGGTAAGGGGGTATCTTCAGCATCCTCTCAGCCAGCCTGAACATGAACTCTCGAAAACGTTTCACCTTATTTACTCTTACGCATTGTCCGTTCGCTCACCGAAACCGTAATGAATTGTTCCCGCAGAAGTCGATCGTGTGGCTGAAGGTCGGCAGCTACTTCGAAAGAGACGAAGCCTCAGCCGTAGCCTCGAAGCTCAGCGAGTGCGGAGCGAGGGTCGAGGTTAAGGGATCGATAGAGTGGGACTTGGAAGAAAAAAGCTTCAAAAAGTGCAGACTTAGCGAACTGGAGGGAGATGAAAGACGGAAGTGGGAAGAGTACTGCGAGATCCTAAGGGAGCTTCTGGCGAACGGTTTGAGCGGCAGAGAACTCGAGAGAGAGTTCGCTATCCGGCTTTTCGGTGAGAGAGCCCTCGAACTCGACCCGCTGGAAGACCCGGACCTCGCAGTTGAAGTTCTGAAAGCCCTATTCGACCTCCACACGTTTCTCAGCGCTAACGGGATAGACTTTTTCGAGGGCGGTGTTTTGCCAGAAGATCCAGAGGTCGTGATTGAAGGAGAGGGTGAGAGAGTTTACATGGTCGTCTTCTTTCCGGTCTGGGAGGTCTTCGTCGAACCCGTAAGCCTCCTTAGACTCAAATCCGGCATCGAGGGAGAAGAGGGAGTTGCTCTGGAAGTCTTCTCGACAATCGTGGCGAGTGCTCTCTTTAACGAGGGGATGGAAGCTTCCGGATACATCGACGGCGAGGGTTTCAGCGTCGTCTACGACGGGAGCGAAGTCGTGGAGGAGCTGCTCAGATACTTGGAGAAGTCCGGATACGTAAGGAGGAGATGATAGTCCTCTGCCTCGTGAACACCTACGACAAGCTCAAGCTTCATGAAGCGCACCTCAGGGCGATAGCGAGGGCTTCGGCTCTCTGCTACGCCTTCGGATTTCACCTCGCGCTTCTCGACTTTCCGTTCTGGAAAAAACCGAGCGAAGTAATAGAGGAAGTTGCAAACTACACGACGATCGGCGACGGTAACTACATAAGGGAGCTCGAAGGTAGACTTCACATCGTGGACAAGATACCCGCCCACTTCGGGGAGGTGATAGCAACGACGCCGAACCCCGACAGAAAGAAGGCTATCGACGCATCCAGACTCAGCTCGCTGCGATCCGCAACATTTTTAATAGGGCTCGGGAGAAGGGGTCTCCCGAAAGAGTTGCTGGAGGCTGCGAGATATCACCTCGATGTAACACAGCGCGGCGTGAGTCTGGAAACCTGCACGGCTATGGGTGCCATAGCCATGCTGATAGCGACGAAGGTGGTGGGACTTTGGAGGAGGTGAGGTTCTGCCCGGAGCACGGATTTTACAGAGGCGAGAGCTGCGAGTGCGGCAGGGTGGGGGAGAAGATACTAGACAGGGAGAAGGTCGAAAAGCTCGGCAGGCTGATGTCCGGCATACTCCGTCACTTCCCCCACAAGTTCGGGCTGGAGATGGACGAGAACGGGTGGGTCAACTTCGAATCGCTCGTAAGGATCGTCAAGAAGAGGTACAGGTGGGCTGACCGCTGGGTTGTGAAGGCTATAGTCTACAGCGACAAGAAGGGGAGATACGAGATAAGGGGGGACAAGATAAGAGCCAGATACGGTCACAGCGTGGAAGTAAGACTCGAAGACATGCCCGAAGCTACGGAGGACGTGCTATACTACGGAACGAGTGAGGAGGAAGCGCACAGAATACTCGAAGTCGGCATAAAGCCCGTCCGGCAGACTTTCGTCCATCTCTCCACGTCGATCGAAAGGAGCCTTGAAGTCGCTCTGCTGCGGACGGACAAACCGATAATTCTTGAAATAGATGCTAAGAGGGCAAGAGAGGACGGAATAAGGATAATAAAAGCCAACGATGCGATCGCACTTGCGAAGGAAATTCCGCCCAAGTACATAAGAAGGATCGTTCAGTACTCGTCGTAGTCGTACTCTTCCTCTTCCTCCTCGAACTCCTCTTCGAGTTCCTCCTCCTCTTCCTCTTCGTATCTTTCGAGCGCCTCCAAATCGAACTCCTCGTTCGTTTCGAGGAGTAACAGCTTCCCGTTTTCGTAGAGCATCCTCGAACCGCAGAGGTTGCAAGAGATTTCCAGACCCTCGTAAAGATCCGTTATTTCTATTTCCTCTCCACAGTTCGGACATCTTATTATTTTCGCCATAATTCGCGTTTCGTCCTTTGACCGGATTTAAATTTTGTGATGTTAAGCGCTTCGCAATAAAAATTAAAGTTAAAACTACTCGCCGTAAACGGACTGATAAACGAGTTCGATTACGTCCATCACCTGAATTCTGTCGTCGAGCTTCTCGGTCTTCACGCCGTCTTCGAGCATTATCATGCAGAACGGGCACGCGACGGCTAGTATCTCAGCGCCGGTAGCTGCCGCCTCTCTGGCTCTTATGTTGTTCGGTCTGTCCTCTCCGGGATACTCTCTCACGAGGTTTCCTCCACCGGCACCGCAGCAGAAGCTGCGTTCCCTGTTCCTCGGCATTTCGACGAGCTCGATTCCCGGAATCGCTTTCAGTATCTCCCTCGGAAGGTCGTATATTCCGTTGTATCGTCCGAGGTAGCAGGGATCGTGGTACGTGACCTTCTTGTTTACAGGGTGCTTCAGCTGCAGCTTTCCGCTCTTTATCGCGTCGTATATGACTTCGAGTATGAACCTCACCTCGTAACCCTCGTACTCGTTCGCGAACGTGTTGTAGCAGTGCGGCGAAGTGGCTATTATCTTCTGCACGCCGTACTTCTCGAACGTCTGGACGTTCTCCTCCTTCAGCAGCTCGAACAGACCCTCTTCTCCGACTCTCCGCACGTCGTTTCCGCAGCACCCCTCTTCTCTGCCGAGGATCGCGTAGTTCACCCCTATGTCGTTCAGAAGCCTCACGAGCTTCTTCGTCACCTGAACGTTTCTGTTGTCGAAGCTGTGCGCACAGCCGACGAACCACAGCCACTCGAACTCTGGGTTGTCCTTTACGGTCATCACCTCAACGCTCTTCGCCCACTGATCCCTCTTGAACCTTCCCTCGCCCCACGGGTTCTTCTGCTTTTGAATATTGTTCAGGAGGTCTCTTATGTCCGGCGGAGCTTCGCCCGCCTCGATTATTCCCCTCCTGATCTCACCGATTATCTCCATCTGCTCCACGTAAACGGGGCAGACTTCCATGCAGGCTCTGCACGTCGTGCAAGCCCAGACTGCCTCCTCGTCGAGCACGGCGTCAACGAGTAAGACGTCCTCGCCGATCTTTTTTTCGAGCCTCCTTATGTTCTGCATCAGGAACATCGGATTCAGCGTCGTGCCGGAGTTGGCAGCTGGGCATATGTCCTGGCACCTTCCGCACCGCATGCAGGAGAGGCTCGCAAGCAGGTCTCGCCTCGTGAGGTCCTTGGGCGTCAACGCTCCGACGTAGTCCTCGCCGGCGAGAGGTCTCATGACGCCAGGCTTCCTCTCGCTCCTCGTGTAGACGTTTATCGGGGCTGCGAATATGTGCAGAAGTTTCGTATACGGGACGATCGCTATGAAAGCGAGGATCAAACCGGCGTGCAGGAACCAGAGGATGTAAGAAGCTTCTTCGAGGTCGCTGAACCTCACGAACTCCTTCAGAACGAAACCGGCTAGCGCTGCGGCTATGAATATCAGGAGCACAGCGTCATCATCTTTTGCGTGCTCGTACTTCCTCGCAAACCTGCTCGGGCGTAGCAAGTACCTGTTCACAGCCGCTATCGCCAAGCCTGCGAGGATCATGACGGCTGCGATCGTCATAGCGTACTTCAGAGTGAGGTAGCTAACTCTGAAAACGTCCGGAACGACGACTCCTACTGTGAAGATCAAAATGGAGACCAAGATCACTATCGTTCCCCAGAGGAAGAGGAAATGCGACAGCCACATCTTGGGCTCTCTTTCGAGCAGCCTGATAAGCAGCAAGGCATCTCTGATTACGTACCAGAGCCTTCTCGTTGCGTTACTCGTCCTGTCCTCTCCGCTCCTGCCGATCGACACGAACTTCCACTTCTGCCACACTCCGCGTGCGAAGATGGCGATGGCGACGAAGAACGCCACAAGATACGCGACCGCGACCGCGTTCATCTTTCAACACCTCCCGCTAGATCGGCTTTGCTGTGAATTGCGAGGACATCGGCGTGGCAGTCCTGACAGCTGTGGACGACCATCGCATCGCTACCGTGGCATGTGTAACACACAACCTCGCCTTTCGGTATCTCAACTCCCGGCGGGGCGCCGTGGCAGAGAGGTGTGAGGGGGTCTTCGACATGGCATTCCCTGCAGTCGAAGGAGTGTATCGGATGCACGTCGGCGCCGTGGCAATCGTAGCAGATGCCGAAACTGTGAGATGGATACTCGTCAGCTCTCGTGTGACAGTTCAGACAGTTAAGCTCGTATCTAATCTTTTCCCCGCTCGAAAATGCGTACGCGATCACGGGAAAGAGTAGTATTGGAATTAGAACGATGATCCACCTCATCTTCCTCCCTCCACGTATTTGTTTGCCGAGTCCTCATGAATGCTCCTCACATCGCCATGACAGAGCGTGCAACCGTAGTTCGGCTCGTGTATGCTGACGAGGTTCGTCTCGTGACATTCGGAACATTCGCCTATCGGTCTGCCTACGTCCGGGTGTTTTTCCACGTAGTGGCACGTAAGGCAGTCAGCTTCTGTGTGGGCTGCGTACTCCTTCGCAAGCTGGTGACAGTCGCAGCTCCCGAGCTCTACGACTCTGACTTCTTCAACCTTCTGAACGCAACCGAAGAGTGCGAGCACGAGGAGCAGGAGTAGAATCCGTTTCATCGACACCACCTCAGGAGTGCGGATCGTGACAGACGGTACAGTATATTCCCGCATGGTGCCCTTCGCCGACCGTGGCTACGTTCCTGCCCTCGACGTCGAGGTGGCAGTTGAGGCAGAACCCCCTCGATTTGTCCACGATCACACTTCCTTTACCCTCGGCATGCTCCATCCCCGCGCCGTGGCAAGCTTCGCACTGAACCGTCGAGTGGATCCTCATCTCTCCGACGTTCGCATGGCACTCCATGCAGACGCTCGAATCCGCGAACTTCACACTTCTCGCGATCTCCTTCTCCAGCCACGCGTTCTTACTGCTCTCCACTACCTTAGGACTAACAGCGAAGGCGTAGACGTAGAGGGTCGCGAAGACGATCGCGGCGAAGATCGTCACGATAACGATCTTTTCCTTCATAGCACCACCTACTCGACGACCGTATCGAGGTTAACGTAAACAACCCTCGGGAAAGTTCCGAGCTCGGGCTTGAGGACGCTGACACGCTTTCCGTTCGTCATATCCTCTATCTCAGAAGCTCTGCCGAATACTCTGGCACCTGTGGGACACGCGAGAACGCAAGCCGGTTTGAGCCCCCTCTTTATGCGGTGGTAGCAGAAGGTGCACTTGTCCGTCACCCGCTGCTCCGGATGCACGAAGGTTGCGCCGTAGGGGCAGGCTACGATGCAGTACTTGCAGCCTATGCACGTATCCTTGTCCACGAGCACCACACCCTCTTTCGTGTAGAACCTTGCGTAAACGGGGCAGACGTTTACGCATGGAGCGTTAGCGCAGTGGTTGCAGAGCTTCGGAACGTAGAACGTCTTTTTCCCCTCACTCAACCTCCTCCACTCCCTGCTGAGGAACGGGTTTTCGTCGGTGCTCAGCACGACTTTCTCCATCCTCGGCGGCAGGTCTCTCTCGACGACGTATCCCTCTATCCACGTCCGCGAGAACTTGAAGTCCATCGGAACGTCGTTCTCGATCTTGCACGCGATGACGCAGTTCCCGCAGCCTATGCACTTGGAAACGTCGATGAGCATCGCGTAACCGTCGCTTTCGTAGCCAGCACCGGCTTTCGAGATTACGGCTAGCGGTGTCGCGGAAGCTAGCAGTTTGAGGAAGTCGCGCCTCTTCACGCTTCCACCTCCACCGGAAGCAGCTTGTAGAGCACGTAGTAAAGCAGGACGCTGAGAGCCAGGAAGCCAGTTGTGGCTATCACCTCGAAGGGATGATAAGCAGCCTCAAGGCTCAAGCCGGTAATGAGCTTCACAAGTTGTCCCCCGAGGACGAAGTCGAACCTGCTGACGAACATTCCGATCAGCGCAAGCAGCGATGCAAAGAAGACTCCAGCTGTTTTCCTTCCGATTTGCGGCGTCGCAAGCATTATCAGAGGCAGTAGCATGCCGATGAAGACTTCAAAGAACCAGAAGTTGAAGCCGAATACTGCGAGGAAAGCCTCGTAGCTCTCCCTAGAAAGTAGGGCGGAGTTCGGATAGGCTTTGACTATGTACCTCCACCCCGTGAAGAGGGCCGCAACAACGAGTGCGAAGCCGAGGATGAACCTCAGGGTCTGCAAAGCTTCGTACCTCTCCCCTTCGATTTTTCTACCCCTCAGCCAGTCGGCGAGTGTTACGCCGATGACGCCTATCGAAGCACCGGAGACGATGGCTGTGAGGAGCATGTACACCGGCGTCATCGCATCGTGCCAGAGGGGCAGGTAGTTCAGCGCGAACAGTGCACCGAGGTTGCTAGTCGATATGCAGCCGACGGACACGGCGAAAAAGCTCGCGACCCTCTCGAACTCGATCGATCCACTGACCTTCGGAACCGTTAGAATCCTCGCTATCGCCCCTCTGATGCCACCTGATTCCCTAAGCTTCGCGAGGTCCTCGTAAAAGAGGAGCCACGCCTCGACGATCAAGAACAGAAAGTAAACTGTGTAGAACATTATCATCCAGAACATCGCGCTCGAAACGTTCACGTGCCCCAGAAAGGCGTAGTGAGCTCTCGGAACCTGCTCGACGTCCATCGCTATGGCAACAAGACCGACAACGATTGTGACGATTGCCATCAGCACGAGCTCTTTAAGAATCGGTTCGAGCTTCGTGTAGCCGAGGCTACCGATCGCGGCGATGATGCAGAGTCCGGTTGTGGACACGACGAGGAATACGTAGACCGCTACGAGGCTCCGCCACGGCATACCTTCGGCGGATTCGAAGGGTTCGACGGGCATTAGCGGTTTAGTGTGCATCTGCAGAACCCCGAGTGCTCCGATGACTGTAAGGGCAACGAGAACCGTCACGGCAACGGCTTCTCTCGCCTTCAGAGACATCACCCCCAACGACAGCGAGCCTGAAGAAAGTTTTTAAATTTTTTTGAAAAGCAATGATGACCGTCACACGGGAAAAGTAAAAGTTTTAAAAAATAGCGAACAAACTGGCGTATGCTGATAACCCAGCAGCACGACGGAGTTGAGTGTGTCAGAGTGGGAACGGAAGTTCAAGGCAGGGTTCTGCACTGGGTCTACCTTTACTACTACCGGGGTCTTATAATCGACGCCGGCTGCCCCAACGTTGCTTCTGAAGTCTTCGAACACTTCAGGGGCAGGGAAGTGAAAGCTGTCCTCATCACCCACTACCACGAGGACCACATAGGTGCCGTAAACCTGCTCAAGAGACTCGCGAAGGTATACGTGCCGCCCAAGTCGCTGGAAGTTCTCAGAAATCCGCCGGACATTCCGCAGTACCGGAAGATAGTCTGGGGTCAGCCGGAGCCAGTAGATGATGTGGAGGTCGCGGATTATCGCATGACCTTCGGCGACGTGGAGGTCCTCAGAGTGGACACTCCCGGTCACAGCTTCGACCACGTGAGCTACCTGATCGACGACAGACTGTTCTGCGGAGACCTCGTCGTCAGTGCCTCGCAGATGGTTTGCATGAGAGAAGAGAACCTCCTTGAGGTGATAAACTCCCTCGAGAAGGTTCTGGAGTACGACTTCAGCTTCGCCTACACGGGCGTCGGTGTGGCGAGCAGAGAGGACGTCGTCGAATACCTCGAATACCTCAGAGGTTTGAAGGCGAAGGCTGAAAAGCTATACTCAGAAGGAAAAACTGTGGAGGAGATCGTAAAAGAGCTCTTCCCGAATCCGACGGAAAAAGTCATGCTCATGGAGCTCGTGAGCGAGAAGGAGTGGGCTCGCGAAAACATGGTTCGCTCGCTGCTGGGCCTGGGATTTCAGAATGCTTAAAAGTTTTACACGGCTCGACTTTTAGCTACAGCAAACAAAAAATATAGGGACGTCGGCGGTCTGATGCTGGGTCACGCAGCCAGCACGTGATCAAAGCTTTCTGAGTTTTTCAAGTATCAGTTTCTTCTCCGTCCTCGCCACGACCTCCCTTATCCTGTGCACAGCATCGGGGTTCGCGGAAATGCTGTCGATCCCTATTTCGACGAGCTTCTCTACGACGTCGGGGTAACTTCCAGCCTGTCCGCAGATCGACGTTTTTACGCCGTGCTCTTTGCAGATCCTTATGACCCTCTCGATGAGCTTCATGACAGCCGGGTGTCTCTCGTCGTACAGATGGGCAACGTTCTCGTTGTTCCTGTCGACGGCTAGCGTGTACTGCGTGAGGTCGTTGGTCCCAAAGCTCACGAAGTCTATCCCCTCCTTGATTATGTCTTCGATTATCAGCGCAGCGGCTGGGGTTTCGACCATTACGCCGAACTCTATCTTGTCCAGCGGGAGTCCCTCCTCGATCGCTATCCGCCTCGCCCTCCTGACCTCTTCGGCTGATATCACGAGGGGCAGCATTATCCCGATGTTCGTGTAACCCTCGTCGACGAGCTTCTTTATAGCCCTGAACTCCGCTCTCAGGTGCTCCTCCTCGACGAGGTCCCTCCTGATGCCCCTCCAGCCAAGCATCGGGTTCGGCTCCACCGGCTCATCCTCGCCGCCCTCCATGGCTCTGAACTCGTCCGTTGGGGCGTCGAGGGTTCGTATCCATACGGGTTTCGGATAGAAGGCTTTAACGACCTTCTTCATCTCCCTGTAGAGGATCTCGACGTACCTGTCGGCTTCTCCATCTCTTATGAACTTCATCGGGTGTTTTTCGAGCCCGAGAACCATGTGTTCTATTCTGAACAGCCCGACGCCGTCGGCGTTGGTTTCTCTTGCGACCCTCTCGGCTGCGTCGGGTATGGAAAGGTTCACCTTTACCTCTGTAGCCGTTACGAGCGGAGCTGCAGCGACTGTAGCGACCTCTCTCTTCTTTTCTTCAACCCTTCCGAGGTAGACGATACCCTTCTCGCCATCGACCGTTACGATCATTCCGTCTCTAAGCTTCTTCGTCGCCTCCTTCGTCCCCACGACTGCCGGAACGCCGAGTTCCCTCGAAACTATCGCTGCGTGACACGTCATGCCGCCCTCGTCTGTCACGATGGCAGCCGCCCTCCTCATTGCCGGAACCATGTCTGGCGTTGTCATCGTTGTTACAAGGATGTCACCCGGCTCGACTTTCGACAGGTCTTCGAGACCCATTACGATCTTCACTTTTCCCGTCGCAACACCCGGAGATGCGCCGAGACCTCTAAGGATGACTTCTCCCTCCGCAACCTCCGCCGCCTCAATCTTGCCCTTTATCGTCGTTATCGGTCTCGACTGGACGATGTACACCTTGCCCTTTTCTATCGCCCACTCGACGTCCTGCGGTTTGCCGTAGTGCTCCTCTATTATCTCCCCGTATTTTACGAGCTCCTCTATCTCCTCGTCGTTCAGGACTCTCTCCCTAGCCTTCTCCGGCGGAAGCTCGACCTTCACGGTCTTTCCGTCTTCGCGGGTGATCATGAACTTCTTCTCCGCAACGTTCACCTCGACGAGCTTCCTCTGGTTCCTGTCGTAGACGTAGGTGTCCGGCGTAACGGCTCCGCTGACTATAGCTTCGCCCAAGCCAAAGACCGCTTCGATTATGCAGAGCTTTTCCCCCGTAACTGGATGAGACGTGAACATCACGCCGCTCTTCTCGCTGTTCACCATCTTCTGAACGACGACCGCTATGCTGACATCCTCGTGCCTAAAACCCTGCTGAGCTCTGTAGTAGATAGCCCTCGGCGTGAAGAGGCTCGCCCAGCAGGCTTTTACCTTCTCGACGACGTCGTCTTCACCAATTACGTTGAGGTAAGTTTCCTGTTGCCCCGCGAAGCTTGCTTCGGGGAGGTCTTCAGCCGTAGCCGAACTTCTGACAGCTACGTAAACCTCGCCCTCTTCGCACATCTTTCTGTAAGCCTGCCTGATCTCATCTTCTATGTCCTTAGGAATCTCCGCGGACATTATCATCTCCCTTATCTTCCTCGAAACCTCGTTCAGCTCATCCGTGTTCTCTACGTTGGCGGAGTCTAAGAGAGGGTATATCTTTTCGGCGAGACCCGTCCGCTTGATGAAGTCTCTGAAAGTTCTGGCATCGACGACGAAGCCTTCCGGAACCGGCAGACCTATTCTGAGCATCTCTCCCAAGTTGGCAGCCTTTCCGCCGACAATTGGGACGTCGTCTTTGTCCACCTCTTCAAGCCACAGGACCGGCAAGCTACCACCTCCTATACGCGTCGGTCGAAAAAATTAAAAGGTTACTATTCCGCCAAGATACAGGAAGTAGACGGCAAATACGGCAGCGAGAATCCAGAGCAGCGGGTGCACTTCTCTGGCTCTGCCCGCAAACAGTTTAAGGGCGCAGTAGCTTATGAATCCCACGCCGATACCGTCGGCTATGCTATAGGTGAAGGGTATCGTTGCGATGACGAAGAAAGCTGGCAGAGCTTCTGTCACGTCGTCAAACTCGATGTTTCTTATTACGCTCATCATCAGGAAGCCGACGAGTATCAGCGCCGGAGCAGTTGCGCAGCTCGGGATTATCTCGGCTATCGGCGAGACGAAGAGCCCCACGATTAAGAAGAGAGCTCCGACGACGAGTGCAACCATGCCTGTTCTGCCGCCCTCCTCTATACCGGCTGCGGACTCGATGTAAGTGGTGACGGTCGAGGTTCCAAGGATCGCTCCAACAGTGGTCCCGAAGGCGTCGGTGAGCAGTATCTTTTCGGAGTCCGGTATTCTACCCTCTTCGTCTATAAAACCCGCCTTCGCACTCAGTCCGGTTACCGTTCCGAGGGTGTCGAAGAAGTCGACCATGAAGAACGCGAAGATCACTCCGATTGCCCCGACGTTTATCAATCCGACGAAGTCGAGCTGTAGGAACGTGTGCTCCAGCACGGGAAGCGAGACGAGCTTTTCTGGCTTGGGCGCTATGCCGATCGCTACAGCCAGCACCGTGGTGACGATAATGGATATCAGCAGAGCACCGGGTATTCTCCGAACCATCAGAGCTGCTGCTATCAAAACCCCTAGAAGAGCCAGCCAGAAGTCGGGTTTCGTGAAGAAGGCTGTGTTTAGGGTTGGAAGCCAGTCTGCTGGGTTCAGAAGTCCCGGAACACTCGCTTCGGGGTTCGTCACGCTTGCCGTTACGAAGCCGGCACTCTTCAGACCTATGAGTGTCAGAAATAGTCCGATGCCCGCTCCTATAGCGTACTTCTGCGAGTTTGGAATGGCGTTGATGACGGCTGTCCTCACCTTGGTGACGCTCAGGATTATAAATATGATTCCCTCAACGAACACTGCCGCCAGGGCTACGCGCCAGTCGTATCCCATGCCGAGGCAGACGCCGTAGGTGAAGTAGGCGTTCAGCCCCATTCCCGGCGCGAGGGCGAAAGGTTTCTTCGCGTAGAGCCCCATTATTATCGTCGCTATACCAGCTGACAACGCCGTAGCCGTAACCAGAGACGGTATCGCCTCCTTCCCTATCGCGTCGCTCAGAATCGCTGGGTTTACGAAGATTATGTACGCCATAGTCATGAACGTCGTCAGCCCAGCTAGAAATTCCCTCCGCAGATCCGTGCCGTACTTCTCGAACTCGAAGTAGGATGCGAACATAGCGGCACGAAACTTGTAAACTATATATGTCATTCGATGAAAGTTCCTTGGACTGTGCCAAATAATTGAGCACTCAAAATGAAACTTCTCGGGCTGTAATGCATATTGAAGGGTCGCCAGGATACTTTCGGAGATTCATCTCACCGGAGCATTTAAGAAAAAGATTTTTAAGTCCACTCCGGATTAATCCTCTGAGGGCTCGTAGCTCAGCCAGGTAGAGCGACGGGCTTTTAACCCGTCGGTCGCGGGTTCAAATCCCGTCGAGCCCGCTTCCTTAAATTTCGACGAAAACCACGCTGTTGTCGGTCTTAACGATCTCCACTTTCCTCCCGGCTATGCTCATCTCGACGACGAAGTCGAACCACTCCGCCTTAAGCTCCAGGTTCTCGCCGTTTACGCTAACCGTCAGCGACCCGCTCTCGTAAAATTTTCGGAGCTCGTCGTTTCCGAGCTCGGAAACGATCTTAACTATCTCTTTCGCCTTCTCCCTGAACATCGGTCCCACGATCGCGAACTTCGGCTTCGCCGCCACCACCTTAACCTCGACGTGCGGCTCCTCTTTAACGAGTTCGACCTCGGCGTTGGTAGCTCCGGCTATGTCCCTCACGTCGAAGTCGAGTTTGGAGTAAACGACCACCTTACCCAGCGGCGCGTTGAGAGCCAAACCCCTGTCGTGCTTCAACTTCCTTATCTCGGCGACTATCTTCTTTATCTCCTCTCCCTTAAGCTCGGCTTCCTCGCTTATCAGACTCTCCTCGACCTCCGGATACCGCTGCAAGTGCACGCTCCCCTCGTTGAGCTGATTCCAGCACTCTTCGGCGAGGAAAGGTGTGAATGGAGCCAGCATCTTCGTCAGCGCTTCGTGGACGTATCTGAGCGCGTATCTCGCTCCCCTCTTCTCCTCCTCGGTTCCGGAGTATAGTCTGTTCTTAACGAGTTCGATGTAGTTGTCCGCGAACTCGTACCAGGCGAAGCTCCTTATAGCTTTGATAGCCTCGTCGAACCTGTAGTTCTCCATGTGCTTTCTGACTTCGGCGATCAGTCTGTTCAGTTTCGACAGTATCCAGCGGTCAGCGTCTCTCAGATAGGCTCTGTCCTCCTCGTTCACGTTCTTCGCGTGCATCGCGACGAAGTTCGTTATGCTCCAGAACTTCTGCTGAAACCTCGAAGCCGCTATGACTTCTCTCCAGCTGAAGATGACGTCTTCGCCTATCACGCCGCTCGCCGCCCAGAGACGGAGCGCGTCGGCTCCGTACTTCTCTATTACATCCTCCGGCAGTATGACGTTGCCCAGACTCTTGCTCATCTTCCTGCCGTCTTCGCCGAAGACCATCCCGTTTATCACGATCTCGTGCCACGGTATCTCGTTCACGAGGGCTATAGAGCGGAGTATCGTGTAGAAAGCCCACGTGCGGATTATGTCGTGCCCCTGCGGGCGGAGGTGCGTTGGATACTCTCTGAGCGACGGCCAGCCGCATATTACGAGTGGCGTTATGCTTGAGTCCATCCAGGTGTCGAGGACGTCCTCCTCCCCTTTAAACTCGGTCGATCCGCACTTCGGACAGGGCTCGGGCGGGTCTTGCTGCGTGGGATCGACGGGCAGCCACTCCTCCTTCGCGACTATCGTTTCCCCGCAGTTCTTGCAGTACCAAACCGGTATCGGCGTGGCGAATATGCGCTGCCTGCTTATAACCCAGTCCCACTCCATCGACTCCACCCAGCTTTCGAGCCTCGCGAGCATGTGCTCGGGAACCCACTTTATCCTGCGAGCCGCTTCGAGAACCTTCTCCTTGTCCACCCTCACGAACCACTGCTCCTCGGGAACTATCTCCACCGGCGTTTTACAGCGCCAGCAGACGCCGACGTTGTGCTCGACCTCTTCCTGCTTCAGAAGTTTGCCCTCGGCAGCTAAATCTTCCAGAATCTTCTCCCTCGCCTCCCTTATCGTCAGCCCCGCGTACTTTCCAGCCTTCTCGTTCAGCGTGCCATCCCTGTTGACTATGTCTACGAGCTCAAGCTTGTGCTTCTTCCACCACCTGACGTCCTGCCTGTCGCCGAACGTGCAGATCATGACTATGCCCGTGCCGTAACCCGGATCGACCTCTTCGTCAGCCAGTATCTCCACCTCGCGATCGGTCGTCGGAACTCTGACCTTCCTGCCTACCAGATGCTTGTAGCGTTCGTCTTCGGGGTGAACAGCCAAGGCGACGCAAGCCGGGATTAGCTCGGGTCTCGTGGTCGCTATTACGACGTCCTCGTCGAACTTTATGTAGTTCAGCTTTGTCTTCTCCTTCCGGTACTCTATCTCCGCGAGGGCTATCGTCGTCTCGCACCTCGGGCAGAGGATGACCGGATGATAGCCGCGGTAAATCCAGCCATCCCTGTACATCCTTACGAAGCTCAGCTGCGTCTTCGAGTAGTACTCGGGATACATCGTGATGTACTCCTTGCTCCAGTCTATGCTGAAGCCCAAACGCCTCGCAGTCCTGCGCATCGCCTCTATGTTTTTCACCGTGAACTCGACGCAGAGTCGTCTGAACTCCTCGCGGGGGACGTCCTTCTTCCTTATACCGTAGGTCTCCTCAACCTTGACCTCCGTCGGCAGCCCGTGGCAGTCCCAGCCTTGGGGAAACATGACTTCGTAGCCGTTCATCCTCTTGTATCTCGCTATGAAGTCGATTATGCACCAGTTGAGGGCGTGTCCGAGGTGGAAGGACCCGGTAGGATACGGAGGGGGAGTGTCGATTATGTAGTGCGGCTTCTTCGAGTTCCAGTCGAAGTAGTACATCTCATCGCTCCAGAGCTTCAGCCACTTCTCCTCGACGGCTTTAGCGTCGTACCTCACGCTACCACCTCGCCGGCATGTTCCGTAACCAGCCTATGTCGGGCAGATAAAGCCTCCTGAGATCCTTCAATCCGAGCTTCAGCATCGCAAGCCTCCCTATTCCCAGCCCCCACGCGAGGACCTTTCCCCTTATCCCGAGGGGTTCCGTCACCTCCTTCCTGAAAACTCCCGCACCGCCGAGCTCTATCCAGCCGAGCCCCTCGACGTAGACTTCCGGCTCAACACTGGGCTCCGTGTACGGGAAATATCCTGGGCGGAAGCGAACGTCCTCGAAGCCCATCTTCTCGAAGAACTCCTTGAGCAGCCCGAGGAGGTGCCTGAAACCGACGTTCTCGTCGAGCACGACACCTTCGAGCTGATCGAACTCCGGGAGGTGTGTGGCGTCTATAGCTTCCCTTCTGTAAACGCGGTCGATGCAGAAAGCCTTCTGAGGTGGGTTCGGATTTTCAGCGAGGTAGCGTATCGTTATAGCCGTTGTGTGCGTTCGGAGCACGAGCTGCTGGGCTTTCCTGAGATCCCACCTACCGCCCCAGCCCGTGCTGCCCGTGATCCAGCCGTTCTCGTGCGTTAGCTTAACCCTCTCGACCACTTCGCCCCCAAGCTCCACGTAGCGGTCCAAGTAAAACGTGTCCTGCATGTCTCTGGCTGGGTGATCCTGAGGCTGAAACAGGGCGTCGAAGTTCCAGAAAGCCGGCTGGACGTAGTGACCCTTTATCTCCTTAAATCCCATTTCGAGGAATATCTTCCTGCACTCGTTTATTATGCGCTCGTAGGGATGAATTTTACCTCCGAAAACCTCTCTCGCCGGTACACTGACGTCGTAGGGCACGAACCTGACGTTCCTCCAGCTGCCGCTTATGAGCATTTCTGGAGTGAGGTCCGTCACCGC
The DNA here is from genome assembly GCA_040514265.1 of Archaeoglobaceae archaeon. Lineage (GTDB taxonomy): Archaea > Halobacteriota > Archaeoglobi > Archaeoglobales > Archaeoglobaceae > WYZ-LMO2. The sequence continues at coordinate 63,313 of JBEVCD010000017.1, forward strand.
CTCCTCTACCTCCGGCTTCGCGACGACTTCGACGACGTAGTCCTTTACTTCCTCTATCTCCACGAGTTTTCTCCTCCTCAGCACGTCGAGAATTTTTCCGTCTACCTCTCTGCCCTCCTTCACAGCCCTCAGCGCCTCTCTCTCCGGAAACTCGGGTTTTGAAACCAGTATTACCCTCCCGTTCTTAACCTCGACAGCCCCCTTCCTGCGGAGCCATCCGAGGGCTATCTGAAACTCTTCGCCCATAGCTCTTCTAAGGGCCTCTATACTGTTCTCGCGTTCGAGCAGCTTCAGTAACCTCTCTTCCGGGAGACCCTCGCGGAGGTACCTTTCGCCCTCTTCAGTTAGCCTGACGATTTTCCTCGTAACCTCGTGCAGCCTCACGTAGCCCTTTTGCTGCAGGAGCATCGCAGCCTTCATAGCTGCGTCGACGCTCAAGCCGGTTATCCTCGCAGCCTCGTCGAGCGGATATCTGGAAACGCTTAGCGGCTTGATGAACCTGACCTCGAGGGGTGAAAGCATAGAGTTCTGCCGGGGAAACGTTTTTAAAATGTTCCCCGACGAAAAATAACGATTAATTCTGGTGTCGGTATGTGGGAGAGTGCGTTCGAGCTAGTTGAAAGGCTCAAGAGCGGAGAGCTGAGAGTCGAAGAAGTTGTCGATTACTGCTTCGAGAGGATAGAAAAGCTGAATCCTGAGATAAACGCCTTCGTGACCCTCGCGGACAGAGAAAAGCTAATTGAAGACGCTAAAGCTGCAAGAGATAAGCCCCTCGCCGGTCTGCCGATAGCCGTGAAGGACAACGTCGAGACGAGGGGTATGCGGACGACTTACGGCTCGAAGCTGTTCGCAGACCACGTGCCGGACGAGGATGCGGTGGTGGTGGAAAGACTGCGGAAAGCCGGGGCTACGATTTTGGGTAAGACGAACCTTCCGGAGTTCGGACTGATAGCCTACACAGACAACCCCCTTTTCGGCGTAACGAGGAACCCCTACGATCTCAGCAGAACCGTCGGAGGAAGCAGCGGAGGGAGTGCAGCCGCCGTGGCTGCGAAGATGGTCCCCGCCGCAACCGGCAACGACGGCGGAGGGAGCATAAGGATCCCCGCATCGTTCTGCAACCTCTTCGGATTCAAACCGACCTTCGGCAGAGTTCCGGTGTATCCGAAGCACCCGATATTCATAGACCTCCACTGCGAGGGTTTTCTGACGAGCTGCGTCGAGGATGCGGCGATGCTTCTCGATGTCGTGAAGGGCTACGATCCACGCGATCCGAAGTCGCTTCCGAGGGACGAGAGCTACGTCGAGGCGATAAGGGAGCAGCCCGAGGGTTCGAGGATAGCGCTGTCGATAGACCTCGGCTACGCAACCGTGGAGCCGGAGGTCGAGAGAATCGTCCGCAAAGCTGCTGAGAGACTCGAAGTTTTCGGCAGAGTTGAGGAGATCGACGTGAAACTGCCGAGCCTCGAAGCGGAACTCGTAAAGAAGGTCGTCCTCGAAACGGTAGCTTACATCGGTGACAGGATTGAGGAGTGGAAGAAGGTCGCGTATCCTCCCTACCTGGGTTTTCTGAGCATGGCTGAAACGCTCGGATGGAGGGACTACGTAGCAGTGCAGCACGCCGTGATCGAGTTCTGGAGGGCTGCGCGAAGAGTTTTCGAAGACTACGACTTCCTCGTCACGCCGACGGTAGCCGTTCCGCCGTTCGAGATCGGAAAAATAGGCGTGAGCGAGATCGCCGGTAAGCCGGCGACGCCGATAGGCTGGATGCCGTTCACTTACCCCTTCAACTTCACCTCCCAGCCAGCTGCCTCAGTTCCAGCGGGCTTCGCGGGCGAGCTCCCCGTCGGAATGCAGATAGTGGCGAGGCAGCACGAAGACGCGGAGCTGCTGAGACTATGCAAGGGTTATCAAGACGTCTACGACTGGAGGAGGCAGGAGCCAAAGTTATGAGACTCAAGGAACTCGTATCTTTCTTAGACGATTTCTTGAACGTAAAAGCCTTCAGGGACAAATCTCTGAACGGTCTGCAGGTCGAGGCGTGCGAAGACGTTCGCTCGGTAGCCTTTGCCGTTGACGCAACACTTAAGGCTATAGAGTCGGCAAGGGGTCACGATCTGCTGGTGGTTCACCACGGGATACTCTGGGGAGCCGAGAGGATAAGCGGACTGGTTGCAAAAAAGGTGAGAACACTCATGGAAAACCGAACGTCGCTTTACGCCGCTCACCTGCCGCTAGACGCGCACGAAGAAATCGGAAACTCTGTTTCGCTGCTTAAGGCGATGGGGTGCAGAATAGAGGGTGCGTTCGCCGAGATCGACGGCGTGAGGATTGGGTTTGTCGGTAGCTACGAGGACTCGAAGAAACTTGAGGAGTTCGAGGAGATACTCAGGAGCGTCGTCAATCCGAGCAGCGTAATCTACGCTTTCGGAACTTCGGAAGTGAGGAGAGTCGCCGCGGTAAGCGGAAGAGGCGGATTCGCTATCGCGGAGGCTTTCGAGATCGGTGCCGACGTCTTTCTAACTGGAGAGGTCGAGCTCGCAGCTTACAACGCAGCCAAGGACTTGGGAATCAACATCGCGTTCGCCGGGCACTACGCCACCGAGAGGTTCGGGCTGCTCGAACTCATGAAAGTCGTGGCGGAACTGGGTCTCGAAGTCGAGTTCGTAGCCGACGAAACGCTTCAGCGATTGATTTAAATTTCCGGTGACGTCTTGCTGCATGCGATACCGGCGCTACCTCGAGCTCGCAGTTGTAGCCGTAGCCTTCGCCGTCGCAGCCAAGCTCCGCATACTCAACCCCTGGAACGGGGTGTTCTCTTACACGGTCGTCCTCGGCGGTAACGACCCTTGGTACTACTACAGGCTCGTCGAGAACCTGCTCCACAACTTCCCGAACAGAATATGGTTCGATCCGTTTACCAACTACCCCTTCGGAACCTACACGCACTTCGGTCCTTTCCTGACATACCTCAGTGCGTTTGCTGCGATACTCGCCAACGCGAGCGGCGGCGAGGAACTTCGAAGAGTCCTTGCATTCATTCCGGCTATTGGCGGAATCCTCACGCTGATTCCAGTGTATTTCTTGACGAAAATTGTCTTCGGTCGTCGAACCGCTGCGATCGCGACGCTGTTCCTGGCAATAAGCCCCGGGCAGTTCCTGCAGCGCAGCCTGCTCGGCTTCAACGATCACCACGTGTGGGAGGTCTTCTGGATGCTCACGCTGATTGCTGCAATGCTCAAGGCGCTCGAAAAGGAGAGGAGTGCCTACTGGCTTCTCCCGGGCGTTGCTTACGGAATGTTCCTGCTGACGTGGGCTCCGTCCTTCGCATATTCCATCCTGATATTCGCGTTCCTCTTCTTCGCAGTCCTTCTCAAAGGGGAGATAGAAAGAAAATACTACGAGGTTTCGCTGCTCACGCTGCTGATCGCGGCAATTGTTTATCTACCGTTCGCTTTCAGGACGCCGCACTTTTCAACGACACACTATTCCCCCCTTCAGCTCGTGTTTCTGCTCGCGGTAACGGCTTTGGTAGGCTTGCTGTACCTCTTCGACAGGCATTACGAGAGGCTCAAGCTTCCGGTGGAGAAGAGGGTAGCGCTCGTGTTCATCGCCATTTTGGCGTTTTTCGTTGTAGCTCTCGGAACTCCAGCCGTCTACACCTCGATGCTCCACGTAATAGGAGTTCTGCAACCCAAAGGTGGAGCTCTGACGATTGCCGAAGTCGCTCCGACTTTCTTCACGCAGAGCGGCGAGTTCACACTTGCGAAGGCGGTCGTTCTGATTTCCCCCCTCTTTCTGCTCGCAGTCCCTGGGATGCTCTACTCAGTATACCAGACGCTCAGAAAGAAAGACGTCTCGCAGCTCCTCGTTCTGATCTGGGGCTTTGCGATGCTCGTAGCTGTTGCCGGTCAGAACAGGTTCTGCTACTACTTCGCAGCCTTCACCGCCATCTACTCCGCACTCCTGATGGATCTGATTCTCGAAAAGCTGCATGCTTACAGGTTGCTCGAAGGGAATTTCAGCAGAGCTCGCGTAGCTCTGGCTGTAATTCTGCTCATTGCGGCGATCTATCCAACTTACGTCCTCGCGGAGGAGGCTTCGAGCCACTCGGGCGGAATGCCGAAGCAGTGGTACGACGCTCTGGTATGGTTGAAAAACAACTCGCCGGACGGAAACTACGACGAGTATTACCTGCAGCTCTACGAACCTTCGCCGAACCTCTCGCAGCCGTATCCGTATCCGTTCGAAACTTACGGCGTGATGAGCTGGTGGGACTACGGGCACTGGATAGAAGCGGTGGCGCACAGAATGCCGAACGCGAACCCGTTCCAGCAGGGAATAGGGAGCTTCGAAGGAAAACCCGGCGCGGCTCCGTTCTTCGTCACTGACGACGAGAGTTACGCGGAAAAGATCGCCGAAGAGCTGCGGGTAAAGTACGTCGTGAGCGATGTCCAGATGGCTACCGGCAAGTTCCACGCGATGGCTACGTGGGCTGAGGGCAGCCTTGGAAAAGCCGGCGAATACTACGGATATTACATCTACTTCGACGGACAGAGAGTTGGTCTGACGAGAGATCCGTTTTTGGCGCCTCCGAATTCCTTAGTAGTCCCGCTGAACTTGCCGAGCGAGAAGTACTGTGCTACGATGGAAGCCAAGCTACACATGATGGATGCCAGCGGTTTGTCGCACTACAGACTGATCTACGAGAGTCCTCCACCGGGAGATGCCAGGCTATATGCGGGCAACGAGAGTGAAATTGTAGTCGGAGCCATCTACGTCAGCTATCAGGCTGGAGTCAACACCGTGTACCTTTACGCCACCCAGGAAGTGCTGTACAAGACTGCTTGCAAGCTCCTCGGCTTCAACGTAAGCATTCAACCCAGCGGGTTCGTCAAGATCTTTGAGAGGGTTAAGGGAGCGGTCGTAACTGGCAAAGCTAGTGGCGAAACGGTAAAAGCCTACACAGTAGTCAGGACGAACCAGAACAGAACGTTCGTCTACGAGATCGAGGCGAAGGTCGAGAACGGCGAGTACAGGCTGACGCTGCCTTACGCTCAGGAGACGAGGTATCCCGTTAAGGCGATCGAGCCCTACAGGATAGTTTCTGGCAACGTGACGAAGCTGCTGACGCTGAGCGATGCCGACGTCGAGGGAAGGGTTATCGAGCTCGACCTCATCTGAGGTGAACGCACTCTCCGACGAGCACTTTTTTACCGTTTACGATCAAAGAACCGTCGTCGTCGACGTCGGCTACCCCTTCAATCACGCCGCTCGGAGTGCGAACCCGAACCCTCCTGCCGATCGTCGTGCAGAGTTTCCTGTATTCCGAGATCGTTTCGTCCCAGCTTAGCTTCGAAACGATTGCGAACTGCCTGGCTATCCTTTCGAAGACCTCGTTCACGCTGCAGATCCCGTAGTCGCAGAGCGATGCGGCTCCGGGATACCTGTTCCTGACGTTCACGCCGACACCGACTACGACTACGGGCTCTTCGTAGCTGCCTGCCAGCTCGCAGAGGATCCCGCAGACCTTCTTACCCTCTACCAGAACATCGTTCGGCCACTTCAGCTCCGCATCGAGAGCTCTGGCAACAGCTAATCCGGCGACGATCGTAACCCTGTGCAGCTCTTCGAACCTCGGAGACAGCGTCAGGCTGAAGTAGAGACCGCCCTTCTCGCTGCTCCAGCTCCTCCCCCACCTACCTCTGCCGGCGGTCTGCTGTTCTGCGAAGAACAGCAAATTCGGCTTCGCGACGCTCCTAGCCCTTTCGTTCGTCGAGTCCACTACGTCGTAGTACCTCACCTCTTCGACGCCGAGGTGCTCGAAGGCTACCCTCGCAACTGCATACGGGTTCGGATCAGCTTCGCCTCGTATCTCGTATCCCCTTCCGCTGCGGGCGGCGATGTTTATGTACTTCCTCATCCTCCCGATGTACTTCCACACAGCAACTCTGCTCACCCCGAGTTCTGCGGCTATTTCCTCTCCGCTGGATGCCCGGGAAGACAGCTTCAAGTAGACCAAGTAGTCTTTCGAATTCCTCCGCAGCACGATTTCAGTCGAAGTGCCTCGCGTCGATTCTGATCTCATCTTCGACGCCCGCGTAGCCGAGCCTCTCTCTGATCACGACGTAAGCCATTTCCGGAGGTATCGCGCCGATTTCGGTGATTATTACATCGATATAATCGCGGGGTGTCACGTCGAAAGCCGGGTTTCGAACCCTCACCCCCAGATCGAGGATCTCCTTGGGAGCGACTTCGCTCGCGTCGCGTTCCTCTATTACCACGAGCTCGCCGTAGAGTGTTTTCGGACTGAACTTGTACGTCTCTGCGGCTACCATGAAGGGAACTCTCGCCTCCTTTGCAGCCAGAGCTATCATCGAAGTTCCGATCTTGTTTATCAGAGCACCGTTCGCCGTGATCGTGTCAGCTCCCACTATGACACAGTCCACATCCTTCATGAAGTAGCGAACGGCTGAATCGACGATGAGCGTGACGTCGATGCCCTCGCTGCGCAGCTGTCTGACGGTTATGTGCCCCTGCATCCTCGGACGCGACTCCGTGGCTATGACCTCCACCCTCTTTCCATTCTCATGCGCTTTCTTTATTACCGAAAGGGCTGCCGACGAGTTGCAGTGCGTCATGACGACGTATCCGTCCTTTATCCTCTTCTCCCCGATCTCCCCTATTAGCCTCTGCGCATTCTCGACCCAGCTAACGAACTCCTCAGCCCTCCTAATGACGTCTGCCCTCTTCTCCTCTACGCTATCGCCGCGGTACCTCATAACGTAGTTCACCGCGTTGTATAAACTCACAGCCGTAGGTCTGGTGTTCAGCAGGATTTCGGCAGCTTTCCGCATCTCCTCGTCGAACCTCTCGGCGCTCGCAATTTCTGCGAACTTTCTCAGCGTCTCTGCTGCGAACCTCGCTATCCTCGCAGCCCCGCGAACCTCCATGCTTTTTATTTTCTCAGCCGCCTCGACCACGAGTTCCATCGCTCGAAGTCGGCTGACGGAAATAAACCTTACCTTTTAAAACAGCCCTGTCGATGCGGGCTCGTGAAAGAGCTCGTGATGAAGTACGTCGCGATGAACGCTGCGAAGTACGGAAAGCCGAACGAAAAGGCTGTCCTCGGCAAGGTGATAGCCGAGAATCCCGAACTGAAGGCGAGAGTAAAGGAGGTAATCGAGCTTGTAAAGCAGTGCATAGCAGAGTTCGAGGAGATGAGCGAGGACGAAAAGAGGAGGCTGATGGAGTTATACTCGGTGGAGGAACAGAAGAAGGAGAAGGAGCCGAAGCTTCCTCCACTCGAAAGGGCTGAGAAAGGCAAAGTCGTCATGCGTTTCGCTCCGAATCCCAACGGTCCTCCGACGCTGGGTTCGGCGAGGGGAATAATAGTGAACGGGGAATACGCGAAGATCTACGACGGCAAGTTCATAATCCGCTTCGACGACACCGACCCCCGCACCAAGAGACCCATGCTCGAAGCCTACGACTGGTACATCGAGGATGCAGAGTGGCTGGGATACAAGCCGGACGAAGTCGTTTATGCATCGAAAAGGATACCGATATACTACGAGTACGCGGAGAGACTCATCGAGATGGGAAAAGCCTACGTCTGCTTCTGCCCCCGCGAAGAGTTCAGCAGGTATCGCAGCGAGGGAGTTGAATGCCCGCACAGAAGTACGAGCGTCGAGGAAAACCTTGAAAGCTGGCAGAAGATGCTGGAGGGCGCATTCGAAGAGGGAGAAGCAGTCTTGAGGATAAAGACGGACATGAAGCACCCGGACCCGGCTGTAAGGGACTGGGTGGCATTCAGGATAATATACGAGTCGCACCCGCTGGTCGGCGACGCTTACTTCGTCTACCCCACGCTCGACTTCGAGTCGGCTATAGAGGACAGACTTCTCGGAGTCACACACATAATAAGGGGCAAAGACCTGATGGACTCCGAGAGGAGGCAGAGGTACATATACGACTACTTCGGCTGGGAGTATCCGGTGACCAAGCACTGGGGGAAGATCAGGATACACGAGTTCGGAAAGCTCTCGACTTCGGAGCTCCGCAGAGCCATCGAAGCGGGCGAATACGAGGGCTGGGACGACCCGAGGCTACCGACGATAAGAGCCCTCCGCCGCCGCGGATTCGAGCCGGAGGCTATAAGGAGGTTCATACTGTCCCTCGGCGTCGGCGAAAACGACGTTGCTGTGAGCATGAAGAACCTCTACGCCGAGAACCGCAAGCTGATCGACAGCAAGGCGAACCGCTACTTCTTCGTCTGGAACCCCGTTGAGATCGAGATAGTCGGACTTCCAGAGGAGAGAGAGGTTACGCTTCCGCTCAACCCGAGAGGCGGCGAAAGGAGGCTGAGAGGAGAGGCGAGGGTGATGGTGACGAGGGAGGACTTCGAGAAGTTCAGAGGGCAGGTCGTGAGGCTCAAGGACTTCTGCAACATCGTCCTCGACGAGAAATCCGAGTTCGTGAGCTTCGAGCTCGGAAACGTGAAGAAGGGGAGAATAATCCACTGGCTGCCGCTGAGCCAGGCTGTGAGGTGCAGAGTTATAGGAGAAGTTTCCAAGGAGGGATTCTGCGAGGTGAACGTGGAAAACGACGTCGGCAGGGTCGTTCAGTTCGAGCGGTTCGCGTTCTGCATGGTGGAGAAGTTTGATGAGGAGGTAGTCGCGGTTTACACGCATCCTTAAGGAGGTGTCGCCTTGAGGTACTACACAGCCGATTTGAAGCCCGAAATGGACGGTCAGAGGGTAGAGCTCTACGGCTGGGTTCACGAGATAAGAGATCATGGCGGACTCGTCTTCGTCGTTCTTAGAGACAGGGAAGGTTTCGTGCAGGTGACGCTGCCGAAGAGGAAGGTCCCGGAGGAGGCGTTCAGAACGGCGAAGGGTTTGAAGAGGGAGAGCGTGATAAAAGTTGAGGGCGTCGTGAAAGCCGAACCGAAAGCTCCAAACGGGCTCGAAGTTATTCCAGAGAGGATAGTCGTTCTGAATGAGGCGGCAACACCTCTCCCGCTCGAAGTGACCGAGAAGGTGCCGGCGGAGCTCGACACGAGGCTCGACCACCGCTTTATGGACCTCCGCCGCCCCAAGGTTCAGGCTATTTTCAGGGTAAGACACCAGATTATGCAGAGTGTCCGCGAGTTTCTGAGCGGGGAGGGCTTCATAGAGGTTCACACGCCGAAGATCGTCTCCACGGCAACGGAAGGCGGAACCGAGCTTTTTCCGATAAGCTACTTCGAGAAGGAGGCTTTCCTCAACCAGAGCCCGCAGCTCTACAAGCAGGTGCTGATGGCTGCGGGATTCGAGAAGGTATTTGAAATAGGACCGATCTTCAGAGCTGAGGAGCACAACACGACGAGACACCTGAACGAGGCGATTTCCATAGACATCGAGATGAGCTTCACCGACCACGAGGGCGTGATGCGGGTGCTCGAAAGGCTGGTGGCGAAGGTCTGCGAAGACGTCAGCGAGAAGTGCGAGAGGTACCTTTCTTGGCTAGGGGCGAGCGTTGAGGTTCCGCAGGTTCCGTTCGAGAGGGTCAAGTACGATGAGGCGCTTGAGATCGCAGCGTCGAAGGGCGAAGAGATTCCTTGGGGTGAAGATTTGAGCACGGCGGCGCTGAGAATACTGGGCGAGGAAATCGGGGGCTACTACTTCATCGTCGACTGGCCGACGGAGTCCAAGCCGTTCTACGTCATGCCCTACGACGACAAGCCGGAGGTTTCGAAGAGCTTCGACCTCATGCACGGCTGGCTGGAGCTGGCAAGCGGCGCGCAGAGGATCCACAAGTACGACCTGCTGGTGGATATGATAAAGGCGAAGGGCTTACAGCCGGAGAGCTTCGGTTTCTACCTCGAAGCCTTCCGCTACGGAATGCCGCCGCATGCGGGCTGGGGGCTCGGTGCCGAAAGGTTGCTGATGGCTATGCTCGGTCTGAGCAACATAAGGGAAGCCACGCTCTTCCCGAGGGACAGGCACAGGCTCATCCCATAGCCGCCAGCAGCTTTTCCTTCGTGTATTTTTCAAGTTCGTCGATGTAGCTCATCACGCTCCTTACCCACTCCTGAAGACTCCTGACGACTTCCTCCCTGAATTTTTCGAAGGGGACGGGCTTGTAGAGGTACTTGTATCCTCCACCCCTCAGAATCCTGTACTCCCTCTCCACAAGCCCCCTCTCCAGAAGGTTCTGGAGCGACTTGTAAACCGTGCTATTATCTCTGCGCAAGGCTTCCGCTATTTCGTCCACGCTCGCCACTCCGCGCTTCATAAGCTCAACGTAGACGTCCATGTCGGAGCAGGAGACGTCGAGGGCGCATTTCAGCATGCACTTGAGGTGGGCATCGCACTTCACAGATAAAGTCTTCTCCGGAAATATTAACTTTGCCCGTAACAAAATCGAAAAGATTATCTTTTTTCCCGCAGGTCGGTCGCCATGAAGTTCGGGATCGAGTTTGTTCCGGACATGAAGTACTACGAGCTCGAATACTACGTAAAACTAGCTGAGGACAGCGGCTTCGATCACGTGTGGATAACGGACCACTACAACAACAGAAACGTGTACTCGATGCTGACTATTCTGGCGCTTAAAACGAGGACGATAAAACTCGGACCGGGTGTCACGAACCCCTACCACATCAACCCCGCTCTGACAGCGTCGGCAATAGCGACGATAAACGAGATAAGCGGAGGGAGAGCCGTCCTCGGCATCGGAGCCGGAGACAAGGTAACGTTCGAGAGGATCGGAATAAGCTGGGAGAAACCCCTGAAGACCATGAGGGAGGCTGTGACAATAATTCGAGAACTGCTCGAAGGCAAGTCCGTCAAGTTCGACGGCGAGGTCTTCAAGTTCAACGGCGCGAAGTTGAACTTCAAGGCAGGTGCGGGTGTTCCGGTATACATAGGCGCTCAGGGTCCGAAGATGCTCGAACTCGCAGCCGAAATCGGTGACGGCGTGCTGATAAACGCCTCCCACCCCAAGGACTTCGAGGTCGCGAGTTCCAGCATAGAGGCTGGGCTCAGCAAGGCTGGAAAGAGCAGGGAGAGCTTCGACACCGTCGCCTACGCCTCGATGAGCGTCGACAAGGACAGGGAGAAGGCTAGGAACGCAGCCCGAATAGTAGTGGCGTTCATAGTAGCCGGAAGTCCGCCGAGCGTGCTGGAGAGGCACGGTTTAAGTGAGGAAGCTGTCAACGCCGTTAGGGAAGCTCTGAACAACGCGTTCACCAAGGGCGACTGGGCTGGCGTCGCTAAAGCGGTGACGGACGAGATGATCGACATCTTCAGCATAAGCGGAACGCCCGACGACGTTGTGGAGAGAATAAACGAGCTCACGAAGGCTGGCGTAACGCAGGTAGTCGCGGGATCACCGATAGGACCGGACAAGAAGAAGTCGATTCAGCTCATAGGCAAGGAGATCATACCGAAGTTCAAATAAATTTTTTAAAATTTTCGGCTTTACCCACCCCATGAGACTTGCTTTCGCGCTGCTGCTTTTTGTGGTGTCGCTCTCCGTAGCTTCGGCTAAAGTTATAGTCGTAAGCGTCGAGGGTGAGATAAACGAGGGGACTTACATAACGCTGCGGGACGCCCTCGCTGCCGCATCGCGTGGTGATACTCTTCTGGTCGAACTCGATACCCCCGGCGGTCTGCTGGTTTCCACGCAGAAAATAGTCGAGCTTTTCCTCAACAGCCCCGTGCCCGTCGTAGTCTACGTGCCGAAGGGTGCCATGTGCGCCTCCGCTGGCACGATAATTCTGCTAGCCTCCGACGTGGCAGCGATGGCTAACGGAACCTCCATAGGCGCCGCGACCCCGATAAGTGCCTACGGCGGAGAGGTTGAAAGGAAGGTCGTGAACTACTTCGCCAGCTACGTGAGGAGCATAGCCGAGGAGAAGGGAAGAAACCCCGAAATTGCCGAGAAGTTCGTGAGTGAAGCTCTCAGCCTGACAGCTAGAGAAGCGTATGAGGAGGGGATAGTAGACTTACTGGCAGACGGCAGAACCGAACTCCTGCAGAAGATCGACGGCAGAGTCGTTAAGGGAGTCGAAATCGACACTTCGGAGGTTGTGCAATTCGAAGAGCCCCTTCAGGCTGTGATCATGAAGTACGTGACCAATCCGCTGATAGCGTCCCTCCTTCTGCTTGCAGGCATATACCTCCTGATCTTTGGCTTAACCTCTCCCGGACTTCTCGCGGAGACACTCGGAGCGATCTGCCTTCTTTTAGCCCTTGCGGGGCTGGGGATAATCCAGGAGGTCAACGTGCTGGGCATAGCCCTGATCGTTCTGGGCGTGATACTGCTCATCGCGGAGCTCCTGACGCCCACTTACGGCGTTCTCGGAGCTGCATCACTCGCGTGTACGGTTCTCGGTTTGATCCTGCTCGTAAAAGACCCGCTGCTTCCGGAGAGCTTCTACTCTACGTTCAGGATGTTTGCAGCCGGCGTCGGAGTTGCTTTCGGCGGAATAATGACCTTCGCAGTCGTAAAGGTCGCTCAGACGAGGAAAAGGAAGAGCACGGTGGGCGAGGTTGTGGGCGAGGTCGGCGAGGTCATGGAATTCAGCGGCGGAAAGGGGTTAGTGAAGGTCAGGGGCGAGATCTGGCGCTTCGAGAGCGATGAGGAGTTCAAGCCGGGGGATCGAGTGGAGATCGTGGCGAGGGAGGGGCTGACGCTGAGGGTGAGAAAGCTTGAGCGTCGAAGAGGAACTGAGGACCGAAACTCGGAAGTGGCTTGAAAGGATAAAGCGGAGAAGATTCGACGGCGACAGGAGGTTTGTGGAGAACATAAGAGCTTACATAAACGACGCCGAATACTTCCTCGCCAGAGGCGACCTCGTGAGGGCTTTTGAGTGCGTCGTTTGGGCTTGGGCTTGGCTCGAAATAGGTATCGAGATCGGAAAGGTCTTCGAGGAAAAACTTTAACTTATGCAGCAAACTTGCCCCATGCCGGTCGATCCCGTCTACAAGAGGCTCGCACCCTATTTCGAGAGTCTCCCGAGGTTCAACCAGTTCTCCTCGGCTTCGGAGTTCAGGGAGACGATTAACAGGATCTTTGCGGAGCGCAACAGAGAGATCGCGCGCTTCGAACCGGTGGAAAGAGTGGATGACAGGGTCATCAGAGGCAGGAACGGCGAAATAAGGATCAGGGTGTACCAGCAGAGACCGGACACGCCTGTGATGGTCTACTTCCACGGCGGAGGGTTCGTAATCTGCAGCATCGAAACGCACGACGCTCTCTGCAGAAGAATCGCACGACTGTCTGGTGCAACCGTCGTTTCGGTCGACTACAGGCTCGCGCCCGAGCACAAGTTTCCGGCGGCGGTTTACGACTGCTATGATGCGGCAAAGTGGGTAGCAGACAACGCCGGGGAACTTGAAGTCGACGCCTCGAAACTGATCGTAGCCGGAGACAGCGCGGGAGGAAATCTGGCTGCAGCTGTTTCCATACTCGCGAGAGACAACGGAGAAGACTTCATAAAACATCAGGTTCTCATATACCCGGTCGTGAACTTTGCGACGCCCAGTCTGTCGATGCTCGAATACGGCGAGAGTATGACGCTCGACCTCGAAGTTATGAGTTGGTTCAGCGAGCAGTATTTCGCGAGAGAAGAGGACAAACTCAACCCGCTGGCATCCGTCATTCTCGCGAATCTGGAGGGTCTTCCTCCGGCTCTCGTCATGACAGCTGAATACGATCCGCTGCGCGACGAGGGAGAGCTCTTCGCAGCACTCCTGCGTAGAAGCGGCGTTGAAGCGAGCCTGATCAGATACTGCGGAGTTCTGCACGGGTTCATAAACTACTTCCCCGTCCTGAAGGCTGCGAGGGACGCTGTGAACCAGATAGCGGCGCTGCTGGCTTTTGACTAGCAGAGTCTGCGCAGCTTGACGACGCGTCCGATTACAACGACTGCCGGCGGCTCCACTTTTTCCCTCTCCGCCACCTCGGCGATATCGGAGAGCTTCCCCTCCACGACTCTCTGATGCTCCGAGAACCCCTTTTCTATAACAGCTACCGGCGTCTCCGGGTCTTTTCCGTGTTTCAGCAGATTCTCGCAGATCTTCCTGAGGTTCTGTACCCCCATGAGAACCACGATCGTCGCGTTGAGCTTTGCGAGAGCTTCCCAGTTCAACCTCTCTCTCGCCTCCGTGCCCGTTATTATTACGAGGGCTGGATCGTAGCGGCGGTGGGTTACCGGAATGCAGGCGGCAGCCGGAACGGCTATGGCGGAGCTGACCCCGGGAACGACTTCGAACTCGACGCCACGCGAAGCGAGAAACTCCATCTCCTCTCCACCCCTACCGAAGACGAAGGGGTCTCCGCCCTTCAGCCTGACGACTGTCTCGTGCTCCTCCGCCATCTTAACGAGGAGCTCGTTTATCTCCTCCTGACTCATCCTATGCCTGCCGCGACGCTTTCCGACGTTTATAAGCTTCGCCCTACTCTTCTTCAGCAGCTCTGCGACCTCTCCGATCAGCTCGTCGTGTAGAATCACGTCTGCCTTCATTATCAGCTCGTAAGCCCTCAGCGTGAGCAGACCCACACTTCCCGGACCTGCTCCGACTATGTAGACCTTCCCCATAGCTCCTCCTTCAGGTTCCTCGCTACCTCCCTCGCCTCCTCGACAGCGCTGGAGGTGTTCAAGAGCTCTTCAACCCTGACGTAGCGATCTGCGAAAACTTCGCATATGAGCCTGACTCTGCCCCTGCATTCAGCGTAAACGCCAGCAGGCACGGCGCAGCCTATGCCGAGCTCTCTAACCACCGCACGCTCCACACACGCTTCGAGCCAGGTCTTCTCGTCGTTCATGAAAGATACAAGCTCCTCCTCCCCTTCGCGAGTCGCGACTGCTATTATCCCCTGGTTCGCCGCTGGAACTATGACTTCTGGAGGGAAACGCTGATACTCAACCCGCAACCCGAGCCTCTGTATTCCAGCCTCGGCTACGACTATCGCGTCGTATTTTCCTTCTATGAGCTTTCTTATCCTCGTGTCGAGGTTTCCGCGGAGGTTCTCAAATCTCAGATCGCTCCTGAGCCTCGAAAGCTGAGCCCTGCGGCGGAGGCTGGAGGTTCCTATCAGAGCACCCTCCGGTAGATCATCGAAGCTAAAACCTCTGGCAACGAGCACGTCGCACGGGCTGTCCCTTTCCAGAACAGCCGCAACAACGGTTCCATCTACACGCTGACTCGGGACATCCTTGTAGCTGTGCACAGCTACATCGATTTCCCCCCTCGCGAGCGCCGTGTCGAGAGCTCTGACGAAAGCTCCTCTGCCCTTGAACTCGTAGAGCGGCTTATCCCTCATTATGTCCCCTTCCGTCCTGATTATCCTCAGCTCGACCTCGTACCCTTCAGCTCTGAGTCTCTCGACGACTCTCTCCGTCTGCGCGAGTGCGAGCTTACTTCCCCTGCTCCCCACGACGACCTTCATAACTCCTTGAAAGCCTCTATCGTTTCCTCTATCTCCTCCTCACCGTGCGCGAAGCTCACGAAGCACGTCTCGAACTGGGAGGGCGGAAGGAATACTCCATTTTCGAGCAGTTTCCAGAAGAACCTCATATAAGCGTCTTTGTCGAGCTTCAACGCTTCGGCGTAGTTCCTCGGCTTCTTTCCGAAGTATATGCAGAACATCGACGCTATCCCGGCTACCCTGTCCTCGCCGAGTGTGTCTGAGAGGGCTTTTACCAGCTCAGCGCTCCTCCTGTTCAGCTCGTCCAGACCCCTTTTCGCGAGGTAGCTAACGGTCGCGTAACCCGCAGCCAAGCTGAGCGGATTGCCGCTGAAGGTTCCCGCCTGATAAACGTCGCCGGATGGAGCTACACACTCCATAATCTCCCTCCTCCCGCCGAATATGCCTATCGGCAGACCTCCGCCGGCTACTTTGCCGAGCGTCGTTATGTCGGCTTTTACGCCGTAGTACTCCTGAGCTCCTCCAAGTGCTAGCCTGAAGCCCGTGATAACCTCGTCGAAGATCAGGAGAACGTCGTTCTCCTCCGTGACCTTTCTGACTTCCCTCAGGTAACCCTCCTCGGGAAGTATGAGCGAGGCGTTTCCCATCACGGGCTCCATTATCACCGCCGCCACCTCCTCTCTGTTCTTCTCAAGCAGCTCGGCGAGAGCTTCGACGTCGTTGAACGGAACTTGGAGCGTGTGCTTGACGAAATCTGCGGGAACGCCTGCCGAATTCGGAACCCCGTGCGTCGTCGCTCCGCTTCCCGCCTTCACCAGCACAGCATCGTGTGCACCGTGAAAGCTTCCCTCCACTTTCACGATCTTGTCCCTACCCGTAAAGCCCCTCGCAACCCTTATAGCGCTCATAGTAGCCTCGCTCCCCGTGTTGACGAAGCGAAGCATCTCGATCGACGGGTAGAGCTTCCTTATCAGCTTCGCGTACCTGACTTCGAGCTCTACCGGAGCCCCGTAAAGCCAGCCCTTTTCGAGCTGTTCCTCTATCGCTCTCTTCACAACTTCCGGCTTGTGACCAAGAATGAGCGGACCGTAAGCCATGCAGTAGTCTATATACGCGTTACCGTCGACGTCGTATATTCTGGCACCCTCAGCTCTGCTAACGTAAAAGGGGTGTGGCTTGAAGGCTCTTACCGGACTGCTAACGCCGCCGGGCATCAGCTTGACGGCTTCCTCGTACAGCCTCCTTGAATTTTCGAGTCTCATGGTGCGATCAAAGCGGGAGGTGTTAAAGGGATTTCGAAAGAGTTTAGATGCTAAAGTTTGCAGTTTCGCGAGCAGCGTTTGAGATTCGCAGAAGACTTCGTGCGGAATGTGTGCGATAAGAACGCGTATGTGTAGATTTTAATCATATGAAGCTCTTCGTTTCGAAACGTAGCCGATAAGGATAAGCTTATATTCAGGATAAGTCCTGAGTCCGAAGGTGGTGTCATGCTGAGAGACTCATCCTGTGCGGTCTTCGGGGTCATCGACAGGAGTGGAAAGAGCCTCAACGGTAGATTAATCGTGAAAGCGATGGAAAACATGCACGTTAGAGGTAACGGTCTGGGCGCGGGTTTTGCCGTCTACGGTCTTTACGACGAATTTAAGGAGTATTACTGCCTCCACGTGATGTTTCAGGACATTAGAGCCAAATCCGAGGTGGACGAGTTTCTCAACAGCAAGTTCGATATCGTGCACGCCGAAGAGGTACCGGTAAACGAGGACGTCGAAGTTCTGAACCCGCCCGTGTTCTGGAGGTACTTCGTCGATCCGCAGAAGAAGGGAAACGAAAGGAGCCTGAGCGACGACGACTACGTCGTGAAGTGTGTCATGGAGATAAACACCTCCATAAACGACGCCTACGTTATCTCTTCCGGAAAGAACATGGGCGTGTTCAAGGGGATAGGCTTCCCGCACGAGATAGCGGAATACTTCATGATAGAGGACTACGAGGGCTACATGTGGCTTGCACACAGCCGCTTTCCGACGAACACCCCTGGCTGGTGGGGCGGAGCGCACCCCTTCAACATTCTCGACTGGAGTGTGGTTCACAACGGCGAGATTTCGAGCTACGGAACGAACAGGAGATACCTCGAAATGTTTGGCTACTGCTGCACGCTCATGACGGACACAGAGGTTATGGCGTACATCTTCGACCTGCTGATGAGAAAGATGGGATACCCAATAGAAGTCGTGGCAAAGATCCTGGCACCGCCGATGTGGGACGAGATAGACAGGATGGACGAGAAGAGGAGGAAGTTCTACACGACCCTCCGCATGGTTTACGCACCGCTATTAGTAAACGGTCCCTGGACGGTTATAGTCGCTCACCACGGCGAAATGTTCGGACTTACAGACAGGATTCGCCTCCGCCCGATAACGGCTGGTGAGAAGGGAGATTTACTTTTCCTCTCCTCCGAAGAGGCGGCTATAAGAGCCGTCTGTCCCGACCTCGAAAGGGTCTGGACTCCGCACGGCGGCGAGCCCGTCGTTGGAAGATTGAGTGCAAAGGCTCTTGAGAGGGTGGTGAGCTGATTGAAGAGCTTCATGCTCCCCGACTTCTACGTCGAGAGGATAGAGAGTCGCTGCACGAAGTGCGGTAGCTGCGTTCTGCAGTGCCCGTTTGAAGTTCACCAGTGGAACGAGGACAAGACGGAGATACTGATAGACTACACAAAGTGCGTCGGTTGCCAGAGGTGCGTTGTCTTCTGCCCGACGAAGGCGCTGATAGTGAAACCCTACGAGGGTAGCTACAGACCAAACGCTTACTGGACCAAGGAGGTGATATCGGACATAAACAAGCAAGCCGAGCAGGGAGGAGTCATACTCCTCGGCACAGGCAGCCACAGACCCACCAAAGTTTACTTCGACCACATCCTCCTGAACGCCTCTCAAGTTACGAACCCGTCCATAGACCCGCTCCGCGAGCCCATGGAGCTAAGGACGTTCATAGGCAAAAAACCGGACTTCCTCGAAATAGATCCAGAGAATTTAGAGATAAAGACCGAAATCCCACCAAACCTCGTCATAGAGACGCCGATAATGTTTGCGGGGATGAGTTACGGAGCCATAAGCTACAACGCCTTCCTATCGCTCGCCATGGCTGCCAAGGAGTTCGGAACACTGTTCTGCACCGGTGAAGGTGGTCTGCCGAAGGACATGCGGGAAGAGTACGGTAGCGTGGCGATAGTTCAGTGCGCGAGCGGTCGCTTTGGCGTAGACCCTGAGTATTTAAACTGCGCCGCGGCGATAGAGATAAAGATAGGTCAGGGTGCCAAGCCCGGAATAGGAGGACATCTGCCGGGTGAAAAAGTCTCCGCAAAGATATCGGAGACCAGAATGATTCCGGAAGGGACTGACGCCCTCTCGCCAGCTCCGCACCACGACATATACTCAATCGAAGACCTTGCGATGCTGATATACGCTCTGAAAGAGGCTACGGACTACCAGAAGCCCGTCTTCGTAAAAATAGCCGCCGTCCACAATGTGGCGGCGATAGCGAGCGGAATAGTAAGGGCTGGAGCGGACGCGATAGTCATCGACGGGTTCAGAGGCGGAACCGGAGCGACTCCGAAGGTCATGAGGGAGCACGTCGGGATTCCGATAGAGCTCGCCATAGCGGCGGTCGATCAGAGGCTGAGGGAGGAGGGCATCAGGCACAAGTGCTCCATAATCGCCAGCGGAGGCATAAGGTGCTCGGCTGACGTCGTGAAAGCCATAGCTCTGGGGGCTGACGCCGTCTACATAGGAACGGCGGCGCTGATAGCGATGGGCTGCACCATGTGCCAGAAGTGCTACACCGGAAAGTGCGCCTGGGGAATATGCACTCAGGACGAAAAACTCGCGAGAAGACTTAACCCCAAAGTCGCATCGAAGAGACTCGTGAACCTTCTGAGAGCCTGGAGCCTCGAAATAAAGGAAATGCTGGGAGCGATGGGGATAAACGCGATAGAGAGTCTCAGAGGCAACAGGGAACACCTGAGGGGCATAGGGCTCGAAGAGTGGGAGCTAAGGGTGCTCGGAATAAAGGGGGCGGGAGAATGAGGCTCCTCGACCCCTACGTGGACATCGTTAGGAAACTCGAAGACGTAATCAGGTTCGCGAGGATCGAGGGGGACGTAGCTGAAATAGATGCGAGCGACCTCAAGCACAAGGAGCTCAACGACTTGATAAAGTTCTGCGCCGAAAAGGGGGCGAAGAAGATAGTTATCAGAAACGTCTGCGGGCAGAGGTACATAGGTTCGAGACTGTTCTTCAAGGACGGCAGGAGATTGGAGATCGAGATCCACGGCTACCCGGGCAACGACCTCGGAGCATTTCTTGCCGGACACAGAATAGTCGTTTACGGCAACGCGCAGGATGGTGTAGGCAACACGATGGACGATGGAGAGATCGTTGTTCACGGCAGAGCTGGGGATGTCGTGGCTATGGCGATGAGGGGTGGAAGGATAATGATCAGAGACGACGTCGGCTACAGAACGGCTATCCACATGAAGGAGTACAGAGAAAAGGTTCCGGTGCTGATAGTTGGCGGAACCGCTCAGGACTTCCTCGGCGAATACATGGCTGGTGGCAGGGTGATACTCCTGGGTCTCAACCTCGACGACAAGCCCCACAGGGCGAACTACATCGGCACGGGTATGCACGGCGGAATAATGTACATCCGCGGCAGGGTAGAGCGCTGGCAGTTTGGCAAGGAAGTTGGAGTCGTGGAAATGGAGGAAGACGACTGGAAGTTTCTGGAGAAGCAGATCGGAGATTTCTGCAGCGAGTTTGCCGAACTCAAACTCGATCCGGACGATGTTCTGGGGAGCAAATTCGTTAAGCTGAAGCCCGTGAGCGTCAGACCCTACGGGAAGGTATACTCCTACTAAGATTTTTTGCCTGCAACGAAAATTTTCGTGAGCAGTCCGCCGTACTTTACGAAACGCTCGTGCTCTA
The DNA here is from genome assembly GCA_040514265.1 of Archaeoglobaceae archaeon. GTDB lineage: Archaea > Halobacteriota > Archaeoglobi > Archaeoglobales > Archaeoglobaceae > WYZ-LMO2. The sequence continues at coordinate 83,712 of JBEVCD010000017.1, forward strand.
AGTTCAGTCCAGCCTTTTCGATCGCACGTCTCATGATACCGAACTCCGACGTTATGACCACCAGTTTTGAGTCGCCGTGCATGCAGCGCTTCGCAGCCTCGCAGAACTTCTCGTAGAGTCTTTTTATCACGCCCTTCCTCGCTATCCTGAGTCCGTAGGGCGGATTCGTAACTATGCAGTCGTATTCTCCTTCGAGCTTGGTCGCGTCGCCGAGGTTAAATTCTACAGTGTCCGCAACTCCCGCACTCACAGCGTTAGCCCTGGCACCTTCAAGGTGCTTTCTGAACTTCTCCACGCCGGTTATTTCCATGACTCTGTCGTTCTCCTCGCTCAGCTCGACAACCTTTCCGCAAAGTCTGAAGTACGCGAACTCCCGGTTTTTCCCGGGGGAAACGTTTCTCCCCTTGAGCGCAGCCTCGATCGGAATCGTGCCGCTGCCGCACATCGGGTCGACCAGCGACTTCTCTTCATTCCAGCCAGCGAGTTCGAGCATGGCGCAGGCTATGGTTGCGTTGAGGTGAGCCGGGTGGTTGTACACCCTCCACCAGCGCTTGTGCAGACCCTCGCCGGTCGTATCGATGCCGATGAAGAACTCGTCGTCGACCACGTCGACCCTCACTATTACGTCGGGGTCGTTGAGGTCTACGCGCAGCCTCTCGCCGTAGGCTTCGAGGCAGCTGTCTATTACCGCCTGCCCGGCGATTCGCGCGACGTCGAGGGAGGTAAAATCGTGAACCCCAGCCCGAACGCTGCGGACCGCGAAGCTCTTACCCCTAATGAATCCGTAGTCGTGTGACTTCACAACCCTATAAATGTCATCGAGCGTCCGGAACTTTCCCCTGTCGATTAAAACTACGACCCTTTCAACGCATCTGAGCTGAGCGTTAAACCTCGGAATAAGCTTCTTCGGTGCCGAGAAGAATATCCTGCCCTTGCCCTCCCTCAGCTCCGTAATTCTTCCATCGAGCGTCTCCACTTCCTTCGCCGCTATGTCCTCTATCCCCGGCGGGAGCGTTGCGTAGAACTCCACAGCAAGAGCTTTAACTTTCCGCAACTTAATGTTAGCGATGAGGGAAATCGAAAGACACTGCCTGCTCAGGCTGCTTAAGATCGTCGAGGATATCTACGACCAGATGACCAGGGGGGAAGTCCCCAGTCTGGAGATCGCCACGAGGACGAAGCAGAACATAGAGTTCGACGAAAAGGCAGAGGTCTGGGTCTACGGAGACCGCAGATCTTTGAGGTCGGCTAAGAGTGTCAAGGGAGCTTACATGATCCTTCGCATGCTCTACGTCATCGGATTTCTGAAGGAGCAGCTCGAAGTGAACAAGTCCTCGACGCTCAGGGAGCTATACTACATATCCGAGGGCTGGGGTGCCGCGAAGTTCGACGACCAAGCTGAGAGTGACAGGCTTATAGAGGACCTCGAAATTCTCACGGGGTTCCAGAGGGAACACTTCCACATAAGACCGGAAGAGGACGGAGCTACGGTGGTGGGTCCGATAAAGATACGCGAGCAGACCAGGAGGGGAGTGAGGGAGATACACTGCCAAGACGATGTGGGCGAGGGAGGATACCAGATTCCGGTGGACGTGGACAGGATAGAGTTCGTCGACTGCGACGCGAAGTTCGTCATAGCCGTGGAAACGGGAGGTATGAGAGACAGGCTCGTGGAGAACGGGTTCGACGAGAAGTTCGACGCCATAATAGTCCACCTCAAGGGTCAGCCCGCGAGGAGCACCCGGAGACTTCTGCACAGACTGAACAGAGAGCTGAATCTGCCAGTCGTAGTCTTCACCGATGGTGACCCGTGGAGTTACCGCATATACGCGAGCGTAGCCTACGGAAGCATAAAGTCCGCCCACCTCAGCGAGTACCTCGCAACCCCGGCGGCGAAGTTTGTAGGCATCAGACCGAGCGATATAATTAAATACGAGCTTCCAGCCGACAGGCTGAGCGAGGAGGACGTGAAAGCTCTGAGAGCTATACTCAGCGACCCCCGTTTCGACACGGACTTCTGGAAGAGGGAAATAAACCTCCAGCTCGAAATAAACAGGAAGTCCGAGCAACAGGCTCTCGCGAAGTACGGGCTGGACTACGTAACAGACGTTTACCTTCCAGAGCGTCTGAGCGAGCTCGGAGTCATCTAGTCCTCGTACTTCACTTCCAGACTCATGAAGTCCTCCGCGACGACGGAGCTCTCGAAAACTTTCTTTGCTTCCTCAAGCAGCGGAGTCGCGTCTTTCGAATACCTCGCGCTTATGTGCGTCAGGACGAGCTTTTTTACGCCCGCCGCTCTGGCGACTTCCGCAGCCTCTCTCGCTGTGGAATGTCCGCTCTCGATCGCCCAGTCCTTCAGATCCTCCGTGAAGGATGCGTCATGTATGAGCAAGTCCGCTTCTCTTGCCACCTCCACCGTCCTCTCACACGGTCTCGTGTCGCCCGTGTAGACTATCTTCCTACCCCTCCTCGGCGGACCCAAGACCATGTCGGGCGTGATAAGTTTCCCCCTCCAGACTACGCTCTCCCCCCTCGCGAGTTTGGAGTAGAGCGGACCTGGCGGTATTCCGAGGACCTTCTCAGCTTTCTCCCTGTCGAACTTTCCCCTCCTCTCGTTCTCGATTATCGCGTAGCCGACGCTCGGCACGATGTGCTCGGTTGCGAAGGCTACGATGCGGAAACCGTCGAACTTCAGCTCGAATCCGTCCCTGACGTTCTCCACCCTCACCTCGTAGTTCAGCTGATCGTATCCGAAGATCTCGAATACCCTCCTCAGGACTTCCGCTCGTGGACAGTAAACGGTAAGCGAGTCCGTCCTTTCGTTGAGAGACATCGTTTCGAGCAATCCGAAGATTCCGGCGAAGTGATCCGTGTGCAGGTGTGTTATGAAGACGTGGTTGAGATTCGCGAACCCCGTCTTAGCTATCATCATCTGCCTCTGAGTACCCTCGCCGCAGTCGAAGAGGAAGCGGTGGGAGCCGAACTGGACGAATACGGCGGAGGGGTTCCTGTTGACGCTGGGCACAGTTCCAGAGGTTCCGAGAAATACTACTCGGAGCTGCATTCCAGCATGTGCCTGAGAGCTCTTACAGCCCTCTCCGGCGTGGGATACACGGGGAATCCCTGCTCCTCTATCGACCTTCGCAGCTTCATGAGCTCTTCGACTTCGTACTTGAGCGTAAAGAATACCGGCTTATCGTACCCCTTGAGCCAGCTGAGGTCAAACTTTCCGTCCATGAAGAGCGGTATGAACACGCCGCAGATAACGGCATCGATGTTCTCGTCCTCCAGGAATATCCTCACCACGTCCTTGTAAACCTCTCTACCCCTCTGTTCGAGGAAGGGGTAGAGGTCGAGCGGGTTGTTGACTGAGTGCCACTCGGGAACGAGTTCGTAGAGCTTCCTCACTGTCCTCTCGGAGTATTTCGCTAACCTCAACCCCTCCTCCTCAACGGCGTCGGCAGCCATTACGCATTCGGCACCGGAGGGTTCTATAACTCCTACCCTGTCACCCTTCGGCGGCGGCTGGAGGGACATAGCCTTCACGGCATCGACCAGCTCCTCGAAGTCTCTGACCTTAACGGCTCCAGCCTGTCTACACGCTGCCGCGAAAACCTCGTCGCTCGTCGAAAGTGACGCCGTATGGCTGAGCGCACTCCTCTTTCCGGCTTCAGTCCTTCCGGCTTTGAGTATCACAACCGGCTTTCTGCAGTTCCTGAGTACCTCGTAAAAAGCCCTTCCGTTGGTGAAGCCTTCGAGGTAAACCGCTATGACCTTCGTTTTCTCGTCCTTCGCCAGGAAGTCGAGGGCTTCGTACTCTGTGACGTCGCAAGTGTTTCCCAGAGCAATAACCCTGCTGACGCCTATGTGCTGGAGGTAGAGCAGCGAGAAGTTCGCGAATGCTCCGCTCTGCGCTATAACGCCGACGTTTCCCTCCTTAACGCGCAGCAGGAAGGAGAAGAACGAGGTGAACTTGTTGTACGCATCGAGCACGCCCATGGTATTCGGACCTATGAGTCGCATGCCGCTACTCCTTGCTATCTCGACGACCTCCCTCTCTATCTCCTTTCCGTAGTCCCAACCCTCAGAAAAACCGCCGCTGAGTATTACAGCTCCCTTAACACCCTTCTCCGCGCACTCCTTTACCGCCTGCGGCACAAACCTGGACGGAACGGCTATTATCGCTACCTCCACGTCGTCCGGCACGTCCTTAATTGACGGATACGCTCTCAAGCCGTATATTTCACTGGCTCTCGGGTTTACGGGGTATATATTTCCCTCATATCCGAGCTGCAGGAGGTTCGCGACGACCTGATTTCCAGGCTTCCCGAACTCCCTAGAAGCCCCTATCACAGCCACGCTCCTCGGCTTGAAGAAGAAGCTGATGTCGCCGA
>JBEVCD010000018.1:0-16724 GCA_040514265.1 Archaeoglobaceae archaeon
GATTCAGTAGCCTATCTTCTTCAGCCACTCCCTCAGAACTTCGGCTGACCTTCTGAGCTTTTCGACTTCCTCGTCGCTCAGCCTGAGTTCAACAACCTCGGCACCTCTCCTACTGAGCTTCGCCGGAACGCCGACGGCTACATTTCTTATTCCGTACTCTCCGTCCAGAACGACGCTCGTCGGTATGATCTCGCCCGTGTCCTCGACGACGGCTCTGACCATCCTGTATATCGACACAGCCGGTCCGAAAATCGTCGCTCCCTTCTTCGCTATGACTTCCGCCGCAACTCGCCTCACTTCCTCCTCCACCCTCTCCCAGTCCACCTCTCCGTCGAAGTCCGCTAGACTTCTGGCTGCGAACATCGTATCTCCGTGCTCGCCGATTATCCAGGCCCTCCTTATGTTTCTCACTCCGAAGCTGTGCAGCCTCTCCTTCAGTCTCGAACTGTCCAGCATGTTGCCCATGCCGAAGACCTCGTTTCTGCCCTTCCCCGTCTCCCTCCACATAACGTAGGTCATGATGTCCATCGGGTTCGTTACGACGATGATTTTGGAGTCGAAACCGGAAAGCTTCTTCGCCACGTCCCTGATTATCGACGCGTTCTTCTCCGCCAGATCCAGACGTGTCATCCCCGGTTTTCTCGCCATTCCGGCGCTGACGACTATCACCTCGCTCCCTTCGAGTTTCGAGTAGTCGTCGCCGCCGTATATCTCTGGATACCTGTCCAGCGCGGCTGCTGCATGCCTTAAGTCCATCGCCTCCCCTTCTGCGAGGTCTTTCGCTACGTCTACGAGCGCGATCTCGTCGACGTCCATCAGAAGCAGGCACGTGAAGGCAGTCGTGCTGCCGACTCTACCGGCTCCGACGAATCCGAGCTTCATAAGCCGTCGATTTCGAGTATGTTTTTAACAGCTTTCTTTACTCGACGGACTTCGCGGGTCTCGTGCTGGGCTCTCCGGTATTCAAAACTCGATTTATAGTAGTCCCCACGCGCGGACTCTGAATTTGTCACCCAAAAGAATTAAAAATTAAATTCTGTTCTCAAGGATCCTCTGAATGACCCTGTCCCGCGGCGTTGCGGATATTCTGGCAACTTTGCTGGGGTCGTGACCCTGGCATATGGCGAGGAGCTGGCAGTAGTCGAAGACGGGAATTTCGTAGTCGATCATTCCGAGCTTCCTCATCTCAGCCTGTGCCTCATCCATCCACATCAGACAGGTTATGCAAGAGACGACTATGACGTCCGGGTCTACTTCTTCCTTTGCGGAGTCGAGCTTCATCTTCAGGAACTCCATCGCCGCCCTTCTGTCGTGCTTCGAGTAACCACCGGCTCCCCCGCAGCACTGCCTGTCCCTCGTGAAGGTCGGCACCTCGGCACCCAAAGCTCTGACGAGGTTCTTGAAGACCTGCGGATTCTCCGGATCGTCGAATCCGAGAACCTCGCTCGGTCTTATCGTGTGGCACGGAACCTGCACGACAGCTGTTAATCCTTCGAGCGAATACTTCAGACTCTCCCTTATCCTTTCGACCCCCACGACGTTGTGCAGGAAGTCGGTGATGTGCCTCGTCGTCACCTTTCCTTCGTACTTCATTCCGATCTTCGAAAGGAACTTCTCGTTTATCTCCCCCAGCTTCCCGGACAGCAACTTGTGCCTGCCGATTCGGAGCGAAGAATAGCAGCTACCACACTGCGCCACGATGTCCACGCCGAGCTTTTCGGCTATAGCGTAGTTTCTGGCGCAAACGGCTAAAGCTGCTTCCTCGTCGACGGACCAGAAGGTTCCGAAAGCCGGGCAGCAGGATGCGCCTTCGAGGTCGACTACCTCAACTCCGAGCGTTTGCAGCGATGCTCTTATTCCCTTTTCCGCGTCGGGTCTTAGAGCTGGCATGTTGCAGCCCAGGAATAGCCCGACCTTCATTCTTCATCACCTACGCCGAAGAGGTAGCCGTGCTCCCTAACGACCCAAGTAAGCCTGAGCATCTCTCTAAACTTCCCAAGCTCCTCCTCGCTCGCAGCTACCGTCTTGATGGGTGGCAGCTCAAGCTCCTCACGGAGCGGGTTGAAGACGTTCTGCGTGTGACCCCTCTCGTAGACCTCTACTACGGACATCGGTATGTACGTCTCGTCCTCGCGGCACTGCCAGCGTCTTATAGCCAGGATTATCTCGAACGGTTTCGCGTCTCTCGGGCAGCGCTCCTCGCACGTCGTGCACGTGACACACATCCAGGGAGTCTCGTCCTCAAGTAGCTGCTCGGCTAAGCCGAGCTTGACCATGTGGATGAGCCTCTTGGGACTCAAGTTCTCCTCCGCTATGCCCGTCGGACAGTCGGCGACGCAGGTTCCGCACTGGTAGCACTTCAGCAGATCTTCCCCTCCCAGCTCGATTAACTTCTTCACGAGTTCCGGATCCCTCTCGCTCAGGTCTATCACGAGCATCACCTCTCAAGCAGCTTGGAAAGCTCCGCGTAGCTGAAAACAGGACCGTCGCGGCACACGTAGAGCGAATCCATCTTGCACTTTCCGCACTTTCCGAGACCGCACTTCATACGGCGCTCCAGCGTTGTGTATATCTGCTCGTCCTTGAAACCGAGCTCTTTGAGGACGTTGAGCGTGATCTTTATCATTATCGGTGGACCGCACGTTATCGCGATCGTGTTTTCGGGGTCGGGTTTTATCCTCTTCACGTTGTCCGGCACGTAACCGACGAAGTACTTCCATCCCGGCTCGGGGTTGTCGATCGACAGTTCAACGCGGTAGCCCTGCTCCATGAGCTGGAAGAGTTCGTCCTTGTAACAGAGGTCTCTGGAACTTCTGGCTCCGTAGATTATCGTTAGATCCCCGTAGTCCTTCTCGTGGTCGATGACGTACTGGTAAACGGCTCTGAGCGGGGTCTGACCTATTCCGCCGCCTATGGTTACTATGTTCATGCCCTTCCACTCCTCAACCGGAAAACCCCTGCCGAGCGGACCCCTTATACCCACGAAATCTCCGGCTTCCAGCTCGTGGAGCTTTGACGTCACCTTTCCGGTTTTCAAGACGCTGAATTCGAGGTCGGGGCGGGTTGGGGAGTTGGCTATCGTGAACCAGCTCTCCCCCCTTCCGAAGACCGAAACTAGGCACCCCTGACCGGGAACGTAGTCGAACCTCTCCCTGTCGACTAGACGAACCCTGAACGTTTTTATGGGTCTCGCACCCTTAACTTCATCCCTAACTTCGACGATCTCGGCTTTGTACGGAACGTAGGGGTTTTCCACTATCTCACCCCCGATATCACGTCGGCTATGTCTATTCCCACCGGGCACCACTCTATGCATCTCCCGCAGCCCACACAGTATATCTCGCCCTTCCTGACGAGCATCGCGTAGTACTTGTCGTAGAACCTGTTCCTGAGCCTCTGCCACTTTTCGCTCCTCGGGTTGTGGCTCGAACTTTCGAGAGTGTGGAGCGGGAACTGGCAGCTGTCCCAGGCCCTGAGCCTGACGCCCCTCTTCTCTCCCTCATCGTGTATGTCGAAGCAGTAGCATGTCGGACAGAGGAACGTGCAAGTTCCGCAGCTCACACAGTTCTCCGCAACCTCCTTCCAGTAATCGCTATCGAAAGCTTTCCTCATCCTCTCAGGTAAGTTCTCCACATCCACGCTCTTCGAGAATTCGAGTTCCAATTCCGGGATTTCACCCTCCTTCAGCTCGAACCCTTTGAGAATCTCAGCTCCCTTCTCGCTCACGGCTTTGACGAAATAGCCGTCGCCGTCTTTAGCGACGAAGATATCGACGTCCTCGCTGTCCCTCGGATTCACGCCGAGGCTCTTGCAGAAGCAGTAGTCGCCTGCTGTATCACATGCATACCCGACGAGCAGCAGCCTGTCGCGGCGGGCTTTGTAGTAGGGATCGACGACGTCCTCCAAGAAAACGCGGTCGAGTAGCCTTATCGCCCTCGCGTCGCACGGTCTTATGCCGACGACTGCCAAATTTTCCTCGTTCAGCGGGACCTCGTCTATCCAGTCAGAGTATCTGATCAGAATCTCGTTCTCCGGAAACACCGCCTCCTTCGGCGAGTTTTTCGTGTTGATGTATTCGAAGTCTGCCTCGTCAGCGGTGCTGACTACCCTGAAGTAGTGCGCTTCCCCAACTTTAACCGGAGCGTAGACCTTGTAACCTTCCGATACAAGCTTGGAAATCAGGTCTTTGAAGATATCGCCATCGTACCTCACGCTATCACCTCACGTCGAGCTTCGAAAGGAATGGAACGTCTTCATCTGGGCTGTAGCCGAACTCTTCGCTTACGACCTTCCAGAGCTTCCTTTCGAGCGTCGTCAGCGGCAGCTCCATCGGGCAAGCCCTCTCACACTCTCCGCACCCCGTGCACCTTCCGGCGTGGTGCAGAACCCTCAAGATGTGGTAAATCATGTTGTCCCTCGCACTTACCGTTTTTCCGAGGACGCGCGGATACGCGGCCTTCTCCTCCGGCGGCGTCATCGGAGATATCGCGAGGTTCGTGGGGTCGACGATGCACTCCTCGCAGTAGCAGATCGGGCAGACCTGCCTGCAGGCATGGCAGCGTATGCATCTGCCGAAGACCTCGATCCAGTAGTTCCACCTCTGCTCCCTGTCGAGCTTTTCGAGCTCCTCTACGTCGGCAAAGTTCAGCCTTCCCTCCCTCGGTTCCCCTACCAAGACATCGTAGAGCGTGGGCGTCGGACTCCTGCAGAAGGCGCAACTCCTCGCCATGACTTCGCTGAAGGGTATCCTCTGCTCCCCTCCACTGGCTTTAACGACGAGCTCGTCACCTTCGAGAACGACCTCTTTCACATCGCTGAGTCTGAAATTCACAGCCCTTCTGAACTTTCTGTAGTCCACGACGCCGCTGCAGGAGACGCCGACGATGTAGACCCTCTCTCTGTCCACCTTCTGCTCCTTTATCAGCTGCCTTATCGTCTCGGCATCGCAGCCCTTGGCTACGACTGCCACCCTGTTATAGCGCTTCAGCGCTTCGATCAGCATGCGGGCAGTGTTGTGAGCCGACATAGGGGAGAACGTCAGCTGCTCGATCTCGTCGGGCTTGAATACGTGCAGAACTTCGCGAGGCTCATTTTCCTTCCTCTTGAAACCTATCACCGCATCCACTTCGACGCCCTTCAGCGAGTTCCTGATCTCCTCGATCATGCCCTCCACCTCAACTTCTCCTGCTCACCCATCTCCTCTATCTCCTTCGTGAACTTCGTCATCTCCTCGGCGAAGAGCTTGCCCTCGGAGGCGGAAGCCCACAGGAGCTTGAGCCTTTCGGAGTCGAAGCCGACGAAGTCGAGGAGCTCTTTGAGCAGGACGTAACGCTTCTTCGCGTAGTAGTTTCCGACGCCGTAGTGGCAGTCTCCCGGGTGACAGCCGGCTATCACCACACCGTCCGCTCCCTGTCTGAAAGCTCTCAGAACCCAGGCGGGGTTGACCATTCCTGAACACATCGTTCGGATTATCCTCACGTTCGGAGGATACTTCAGTCTGCTCGTCCCCGCAAGGTCTGCGCCCGCATAGCTGCACCAGTTACAGGCAAAAACAATAATCTTGGGTTTCATTCGATCACCTCCGCAAGCTCGTCGATCATCTCCCTGATCTGGTTGAAAGTGAAGCCCTTAACAACGATCGCAGCCTTCGGGCACGTAGCGCTGCAGACGCCGCAACCGAGGCACAGGGCTTTGTTAACCGAAGCCTTCTTCTCCTTCCCACCCCTAGTTTCGATCTCTACGATTTCGATCGCTCCAACCGGACAAGCTTTGACGCACATTCCGCACGCGTCGCAGCGCTCTCTGACGACCTCGGCTTTTATAGCCTCCATCACTATCCTGTCCTTCGAGAGCACCGTCATAGCTCTCGCAACGGCGGCGTAAGCCAGCGAGATCGTTTCGGGTATGAGCCTCGGGCTGTGGGCTATGCCCGCGAGGAATATACCCTCGCTCGCGAAGTCGACGGGACGGAGCTTCGGGTGCGCTTCCAGGAAGAATCCGTTCGCGTCGAGCGGAACCTTCAGCATCTTCGAAAGCTCCTCGTTGTCCTCGTTCGGGACGGTCGCGGCGCTGAGGACGACGTATTCGGGACGCGCAACCACTGTCTCGCCCAGTATTTCATCGTAGAACTCAACCGCAAGCCTTCCGTCTTCAACTCTGACCTTCGGCGGATTCTCGGGCGTGTAGTGGACAAAGACTACGCCCTTCTTAGCAGCTTCCTCGTAGTACTTTTCGAGGAAACCGTAAGTCCTGACGTCACGGAAGAGGACTATCACGTTCGCGTCCGGGTTCAGCTCCTTCAGCTTGAGAGCGTTCTTTATCGCCGTCTGGCAGCATATTCTGCTGCAGTAGGGTCTCTCCTCGCTCCTGCTGCCGACACACTGGATCATAACCACGTCGTTCGGCACGTTCCTGTTCGCCAGCATCGCCTCGAACTCGACCTGCGTCACGACGTTGGGGTGCTCGCCGTAGAGATACTCCCTCGGCTTGTACTCCTTCGCCCCCGTGGCTACTATTATTACGCCGTGCTGTACCTCCTCAGTCCCGCTGGGCGTGGCTATCTTCGTCGTATAGTTGCCAACGAAGCCCTCGACGCTCTCGACGAAGGAATTCTTGTAGACCTTTATGAGCGGGTTCGACTCCACCTCGCTGACGAGTCTTCTCAGAAGCTCCTGGGGGTCTTTCCCGTCGATCGTGTAGAATATGTGCCTGAGGTTTCCACCGAGCTCGCTTTCCTTCTCGACGAGGAACACCTCTACCCCCTGCCTCGCCAGTTCGAGGGCAGCGATCATACCGGCTAACCCGCCGCCGATCACGAGAGCCCTCTTCGTGACGTCGACCTCAACGTAGGGGAGCGGTTCGAGTAGTCGGGCTTTTGCAACCCCCGCAGCTACGAGTTCCATCGCCTTCTCTGTCGCCTTTTCCCTGTCCTCGTGAACCCACGAGCACTGCTCGCGAATGTTCACGAACTCGAAGAGGTAGGGGTTCAGCCCGGCTTCGCGCAGCGTGTTTCGGAACAGCTGCTCGTGTGTTCGCGGCGTGCACGCGGCGACGACTATTCTGTTCAACTTGTATTCGTCGATAGCTCTCTTTATCTTCTCCTGCGTGTCTGCGGAACACGCGAAGAGGACGTTTTCTGCGTATACGACGTCTTCGAGTGTTTTCGCGAACTCGGCGACTCTCCTGACATCGACGACCGAGGCTATGTTTATCCCGCAGTGACAGACGAAGACGCCGATTCGCGGAGGCTCACCTGTGACATCTCTCTCCGGCGGATACTCCTTGCTTTTAACGAGTTTTCCTCTCTCGCTCGGAATCATAGCCTTCGCAGCGGCTGCGCTAGCCTGAGCAACACTCTCCGGTATGTCCTTCGGTTCGCTCGCAACTCCCGCAACGTATATGCCCGGCTTAGCCTCGACGGGATTGAAGCTGTCGACCGCCACGAAACCGAACTCGTTGAGGTCGATGCCGAGTATTTCGGCGTTTCTCTTCATGTCTTCAGGCGGTTCGAAGCCGATCGAAAGCACTACGAGTTCAAACTCCTCCTCGTAAGTTTTCCCGTCCTTCTCGTACTTCAGAAGCAAGTTTCCGTTCTTTTTCGGCAGAACGTTCGCGACCCTGGCTTTATGATAGACGACTCCGTACTCTTCCTTAGCCCTGTTGGCGTACTCCTCGAAACCCTTGCCGAACGTCCTGACGTCCATTGCGAATATGTGTATCTCCGCGTCTGGTATGTGCTCCTTCGCTATTATCGCGTGCTTTGTAGCGTAGGTGCAGCAGACCGACGAGCAATAGGGGTTCGTCTTGTGATCCCTGCTACCAACGCACTGGATTATCGCTATCTTCTTCGGCACCTTGCCGTCGCTCCTGACGACGTGCCCGTCGAAGGGTCCGGTGGCTGACAGCAACCTCTCGAACTGGATGCTCGTGATAACGTTCGGGTATATCCCGTAACCGTACTCGCCCCTCCTTCTTGCATCGAAGAGCTTTCCTCCAGGCGTGAGGATTATTGAGTCCACCTCCAGCTCGACCTCTTCTTCTTTCTGGTTGTAGTCCACTGCGTTAGCAGGGCAAACGCTGCTGCATATCCCGCAGCCCACGCATCTGCTCCTGTCGATCGCGTAAACTTTTGGAACAGCCTGCGGATACTTCAGGTAGATAGCCGACCTGTAGCTCAGCCCCTCGTTGTACTCGTCGATCGCATCAACCGGGCACAGCGAAGCACAGACGCCGCAGCCCGTGCACTTAGAGGCGTCGACGTAGAGCGGTTTCTTCCTGATTCTGACCTTGAAGTTCCCCGGCTCGCCTTCGACGCTAACAAGTTCGGCGTTCGTTATTATCTCGATGTTCTCGTGCCTATCCGCCTCGTTCAGCTTCGGCGAGAGTATGCACATCGAACAGTCGTTGGTCGGGAAGGTCTTGTCGAGCTGGGACATCCGACCGCCTATTACCGGACCCTTCTCGACGAGGTAGACTCTGTATCCCGCTTCAGCTAAGTCGAGAGAAGCCTGAATACCCGCTATTCCTCCGCCCAGAACGAGGATGGCTCCGGTCATAGGATCACCCCTTGAGCCTTACAATCAGCTCGTCTTCGACGTCGAACTCCACCATTCCAAGCCTCTTCATTTCGAGGATCGTATCTATTACATCTCTGTTGTCCATGGACGTCTTCTCGGCTATCTCCGAAACTTTCGCAGCCCCTTCCAGACTCTTGGTGACGATGGCGACTTTCAAAGCCTTCTCGATCGCTTCGTCGAGTATCTGGAGGTACTTCTCTTTCGGAACCTTCTCGCCGTAAGCGTTGGCGACTTCCGTGACGCTCCTCATCTTCGCCACCACTGCCCTCAGGTTTCTGTTCCTCGCAACCTCGCTTAGAATTTCGACGTTTTTGATTGGGCTGTCAAACCTCTTCGCAGCCTCGACAGCATGGCTGAAGTCTCCCTCCACGTAAATAACTCTGTCCTCCGCACCGAACCTGCTCAGAATCCTTTTGAAAGCCTCAACCTTCGCCTTCGCCTCTTCACTCCCCGGGTAGTTCCTGCAGCCGCCGCCGCATGTGGAGACGACTACAGCCTTCGCACCCCTCGCAAACGCATCGGCGAGCAGCGATATGTCGAGGCGAGCAGAGCAGAGCAGAGAAATTACGCTTGCGTCGAACTCCCTATCTCTGGGTATGTTCCTGCGGCAGGAAAAGACGACGATGTCGCCCACGTTTTCGAGCAGCGACTCGTCCCTGAACTTCTTAGCAGCCATCGTTATGGCCCTCGTTATGCAGCTCGAAACGCAGAGTCCGCATACCTTGCAACCTCCGGTTACCTCCGGATACCTGTCCACGAAGCTCAGCGCACCGTGCGGGCAGAGTGATACGCAGACTCCGCAGCTGACGCATTTAGATGAGTCAATTATTATGGACCTTGCCTGCGTTTCTGGCATCGGAAACGCTAATCGGCTGGCTTATAAACGTTTTTGAAAGATGTTCGCCATTGAGGGCTACCCAAAAAGATACTGTTTTCGTCTAACGGCAAAAAGTTTTAAAAAATTCGCGTAGGTTCTCGAAAAATAATGTTACTGTTCCCTGACCGCGTAGTAGCACCTTTTCGGCGAGTAAACGACCCCCTTCTCCCTGAGAACTTTGATAGCCTTCGAAACATCCTTGCTGTCGACGCCTATCTCCTTCGCTATGTCGCCCGGTCTCATTGGCTTGCCACTCCTCTTCAAAACCTCCAGAACCTGCTCCTCGATACCCATGTAAAGAGGTTAAAAATTAAAATAAAATCGTTACTGGCAGCGTTCCTGACGACCAGAATTCCCCTCGTTTTGGAAATTCAAAAAGATTATATTCTGTGAAAATTAATGAAAGATATGGATAGAGCGCGGTTCGGCATACCAAAGCTGGACGAGCTCCTCGGTGGGGGACTCGACAGGGACACCATAAACCTCGTCATAGGGAGGAGCGGAATAGGCAAGACTATCCTCGCAGCCCACTGGGCGGCTGAAGGTGCGAGAAACGGGGAGAAGGTTCTATACTTATCCACGACGATGAACCAGAAGTCCTGCAGAAGCTACCTCGGGAACTTCAGCTTCATGAAGGATGTCTACGATAAGATCTACTGGAGGTTCATCAGAGTAGATGCAAAGTACTTCATGCCTCTGACGAAGGAGAAGGTGAAGAGTACCCTCGACATGACCTTCGGGATGCCGGGGAAAAACTTCGATAGAATAGTCTTCGACTCGAACACGGACTTGGACAAAGCTCTGGCTGATCCCGTGCTCTACAGGAAGGCGATAAGATACATGGCAGAACTCTCTTACGAGAACGACGTAACGTCGCTGTGGGTGGAAGAAGCCCCCATGACCGGCGAGTGGAGCGAAACGAAAAACCTGGTTGAGTCTATAATATTCCTCGACCTGCTCAGAAGCGACAGGGGATACGTGAGAGCTCTCAGGATACTCAAGAAGTACCGCTCGCCGACTCCGCTGGAGTGGTTCCCCTACAGGATCACTGAGAACGGCATAGAGCTGCTCGAAGGTTACCTCGTCAGAAAGGATTACGACTATGAATGGCGTAGTTGAGAAGATACTGCGGGAGATAGAGAGCGGAGCCGAGATAATACTGGTGAAGGTAGACGCGAAGAGTTATACGAAGGTCAGCATGGAGATAATAAAGAAGTTCAGCGAGATGGCTGAGGGCATCGTAGTCACGCTGAACAAACCCTACTTCAGCCTTAAGAGGATGCTGGCGAAGGAGGGGGCTAAACTCGAAAATCTGTACTTCGTCGACTGCATAACCCGCCAGCTCGGCGGAGAGGAGATCGATCACGAGAAGTGCGTATACCTCAACTCTCCCGACCCCGTGCAGCTTCAGGTTACGATCGAGAGGTTGATGGACCTGATAACGGCTGAGAACCGCTTCATATACATCGACTCACTCTCGACTATCTCGCTCTACAAGTCCTTCGAGACTCTGATAAAGTTCCTACGGCATCTGACCGGGAAGCTCAGGCTCAGAGGGTTCATAGGAACTATGTTCACGCTCGAAAGGGAGATGAACGAGGGTTACTACTCGCAGATAGCACTGATGTGTGACGCGGTGGTGGAAGTTTGAAGATCGGCGTACCTTTCCTCGACGAGTTCGAGTTTCCCCCATCCCTCGTAATCGTAGCCGAAGAGGTCGGAGCCGGTGGCAGAGAGTTTCTGGCTACTTCGGTCAGGAACGTGGATGAAGCGACCTACGTAGCAATAGCGAAGACGGAAGAACAAGCCAAAAGAGACATACAACTCGCAATACCGGAAGCTAACTTCGATTTCTCTAAAATCAGGGTCGTTTCGCTTGCTAAGTGGTACTTCAGGGAGAGCGTAGTTCCCCTCAAGTGGGTGGGGGAGATCAGCCTGGAAATGCTCAAAGAGAGAGCGGGGGTTCTCGAGAAACTCGTCGAGGTCGTTGAGGATGCAGAAGGATACATCTACCTGGATTCAATAAACGACCTCGCGAAGCTCGGGAGAGAAACGATTCTGGACGTTTTGAGGGGGCTCAGGGTCCTCTGCTTCAGGAGAAACATTATGACCTTCGCGCTGCTCACACTTGGTATCGATGCCAGCTTCGAGAACGCTGTAATGGACCAGGGCGACGGCGTGATAGTTTTCGAACTCGAAGTCGGGAAGGAGAGGGTGGAGAGGTGGATGTTCTTCCGCAAGTTCCCATCCATCGTTCCGAGGCTCGAAAGGGAGGGGGTGGTCAGGTACAACATCAGGCTCGACCCGAAGTCGGGAGTCGTGGTGTCGCGCATAATGAGGGTGTTGTGACATGATGTCCGGTAACATACTATCCACGGGAATAGAGGGGTTAGACGCCATGCTCGGAGGCGGAATACCGAAGGGGCACATAGTCGCTGTCGTCGGACAGTACGGCACCGGAAAGACGACGCTCGGTCTGCATTTCATATACGAGGGTCTGAAGAGGGGAGAGAACTGCATGGTCATAAGCTTCGACGAGGACGAGGAGAGCATAATCGGCGACGCAGCCAGCGTTGGCATGGATCTGACGGCCTTTTCCGATAGGCTCAGGATCATGAGACTCGAAGCTGTGGAGGTAAAGAGGAGCTTCGACAGAGTCGAGAGCGAACTTCCGGAGTTGATAAGAGCCGCGAACGTCAGTAGGATGCTCATAGACACTATAAGCGTCCTCGAAAGTCTCTACAGCGAGGCGGAGAGGTACGCCGTGCTGTCGAGCTTCAGGAACGTGCTGAAATCAGCTGGAGTTACGGCGATAATCACGAGCGAAGCCGACAGAAACGTTCCCACTTCCTCCAAGTACGGAATACTCGAATACATCTGCGACGGGCTGATATGTCTGAAAGTCGTCAGAACGTCGGAGCTCGATGAGCCCACGCTGGGAATAGAGGTTGTCAAGATGAGGAGAGTGAAACACTCGCGGAAGCCGAGACCCTACGCGATAACCGACAGCGGAATTGTGGTTTACGAGGAAGCCGAGATATTTTAAATTACTGCGAGCCGTGTGCAGAAGCAAATTAGGATGCTCGAGCTACGAGGTAGGTGTCTCCGTCATCCGCCAGCTCCTGAGGAGCAACGTTGTATCCGTACCTCCAGCTCCAGCCCGGATTGTCATCGATGTCAGGTCCTCCGTTGGCTAGGTAAGCTGCCCATATCAGCTCACTGCAGTAGTAGGTTTTGCCGTAAACTTCCTTACCTCCAATGTACGTGAGCCACTTGTAATCGTAAGGGAGCCCGACTTTCGTTAAAGCCCAGTTAACGGCTGCGTTCTTCACGCTGCTGCTCGTCGCAACCCTGTAAACTGCCACCTCATCAGCGTTCCTCACCATGCTAACGGGCACAACTCTTACGCCGTCCTTCCAGGCTTCGATCATCTGCCCATTCCCTATATACATCGCAGCATGATGCCAATAACCGACGATGTCGCCGAATTTGTCTTCAAGCCAGCCGGCGCAGCCTCTGCACAGAATGATGTCTCCCACCTGAAGCACACTCAGGTCGAGGTTGTTTCCGTCGCCGGTCCACTCGCCAGGTATCAAAGCCTGTGCCGACCCGATTAGTAAGACCAAACCGAGCAGCACAAAGCTTGGGCGAAGCATGATTTGATCGTTATAAATCGATATAAAAATTTTTCGCTGAATAATAATTATCTCACAAGATCTCTAAAAATTCGGAAAACGTTGCTGATTCTGTCGTTCCCAACACGCGGGAAAAGATGCCTACGAAGCTGTCGAGAAGTCGTCAAAAGCTGTAGCGGAATTGTGGTTTGAGATTTTAAATCACGTAAACCTCTCCATTTTTCGGCGCGTATGCTTCGACTCCAAGCTCCTCCCTTATCCAAGCAGCGAACTCCTCGGTCTTTTCGCCGTGCACCGCGAAGACTATTTCGGCTCCCCTGTCGACCACGTTCTTTACGTAATCCTTCAACTGCCTGTCGTCCGCGTGGGCTGAGAAGTCGTACTGCTCGACCTTCATCTTGAGCTTCACGGTCCTGTTCCCGAGGTTTATCATCCCGTACCTGAGCGCCATGTCGCCGTTCGTCCCCTCTACCTGATAGCCGGTCAGGAGGATCTTCGACTTCTCGTCGTTGTAGAGGTGGGAGATGTAGAACAGAGCTGGACCGCCGTTGAGCATCCCCGCAGTCGTTACTATGGCGCAGGGCTCTTCGAGCAGTTTCTCCCTCATCTTCCACCCGACCGGTATGGCTCTCTTTATCGCCCTCTTGTGCGCCTTCGGACTTCTGATGTAGTCCGGGTAGCGCTGTATTACCTCCGCAACCTCCTTCCCCATTCCGTCAACGTAAGCCGTTATTCCGTGCTTTTCGAGTATCATCAGCACCTCCTGCGTTCTGCCGACGGCAAAGGCTGGGATTATCGCATGACCACCCATGTCGAGGGTTTCAACGATGCTCTCCACGAACGCTCTTTCGAGCTCCCTCCTGTCCGGGTGCTCAACTCCGAAGTACGTGCTCTCGACTATCAGCACGTCCGTTTCCGGGTAGTCGGTCGTCGCTCCTTCGAGGAGGTTCGTCTCTTCGAGCTTTACGTCTCCGGAGTAGAGCACGTTCACGTCTCCTCTCACGTGGACGCTCGCACTCCCCGGAATGTGTCCGGCGTTGAAGAACTCTATCTCCTTGCCGTCTACAACGAAGGGCTCCTCGTATTCCACCTCCACGACGTTGCTGTCGAACTGCCGCAGCTCCCTCTTGCCGAAGGGCTGCGGGTGCATTATCTTCATTGAGTCCTTGAGCAGTATCAGCGAGAGCTCCCTCGACGGAGGAGTCATGTAGACCTTCGGGTTGTAGTCCATTAGGTTCGGAGCCACTCCAACGTGGTCGAGGTGAGCGTGAGATATGACGACAGCCGACGGCGACAGACCGTCGAGCGGAAACTCTGGCGGGTCTGAGGGCTTGACACCGTAGTCTAACACTACCGAGTCCACCATTATAGCTGTCCTTCCTACTTCCCTGCAACCTCCGAGGAACTTTATCGTGGTCATTCTACGAAGCAAAGTTCGCTGTGAATATATAAGTTTTGCACAACTCCGGACATGGAGCTGCTGGACTTCGCGAAGAGCGTCGCGAGGGAGCCCGAGAAGAAGCTCATCCTCCTCGACGGCGTTTGCTACGAAACCGCAAGCGTCGCGAGGGAGATGGGGCTGAAGGTCAGAAAGATGAAGACTGTCTTCCCCTCCTCGACCGCCCCGGCTGTCACCTCGATAGCGACGCTGAAAGATCCGTTCGAACACGGAGTAATCGAGTGGAGCACTTACGTTCCGGAAATAGACTGCATAATCGAACCGCTCCTCTTCAGAACGCTGAATGGCAGAACCCTGAAAGGTGTGAAGATCTTCGAAGGTGAGAGCTGGTTGAGAGGCAGGGAAACTTACACACACTGGAGCTACGCGAATTCTGAGTACACGAAGCTCGTATTCGGCGACGCGAAACCGTTTGTCACGTTCGCCGAGCTCTGCTACCATCTCAGCAAGTGCGAGGGGTTCGCCTTCGCGTACGTGGAGTTTCCCGACCTTATATCGCACATACACGCGGACGAAAGCGTGGAAGCGGAGGTCGAAAACTCCATCCGACTACTCCTCGAAAACGACGTGGAGGCGATAGTCTTTTCCGATCACGGTCAGGTGAGAGTGGACGAAGTTATCTACCTCGACTTCGCGGCAAAGCTCCTAAAGCGCGACTCCGAGGGGAATCCCGTAGCCTACGGCGGTCCGAGGGTGATGTTCATGAAGTCCGAGAAGCCCGATGAGCTCGCGGCGTTGCTGGACAAGAGGGTCGGTGACCGCGTTGAAGTTGCATTCTGCGAAGAGCTCGACATTCCAAAGAAGTTCTGCGACGTCGTAGTCCTGCCTAAAGATGGCTGTGCCGTCTGGTTGAGGAGTAGGAAGGAGCTCAAACTGAAAACGGCTCACGGAGGGATGAGTAAAGAGGAGATGAACGTTCCTGTCATCTACGTTCAGTAGGGGAAAAACTCGAACCAGTCAGTCTCGTACTCTTCGATTCTGCCCCTGTCGGCGAGCTCGATTATCTCCGCATCTACCGGTATCTCGACTATGAACTCTATCCTGTACTTCCTCGCGAGCTGCGAGGCGCTTCCCTTCCCGAAGATGTAGCTCCTCTGCCCGCAGTTCGGGCAGACGAAGTAGCTCATATTTTCGACTATCCCGAGAACCGCCGTGTCGAGCTCTTCAGCCATGTTTATGGCTTTCTCAACAACCGCAGCAGTGAAGTCGTTTGGTGTGGTCACGACTACAACTCCGTTCGGTTTGGCGTCCTGCATCACCGTCAGCGGTGCGTCGCCCGTGCCGGGAGGGAGATCGATAATGAGGTAGTCTAACTTCCCCCAGTCCGTCCTCCCGAGGAACTCCCTCAGCACACCCGCAATGAGGGGGCCCCTCCATACAACCGGCGTCTCCCTCTTCGGCAGCAGGAACTGCATCGACATGACTTTCATCCCGTACCTCAGTGTTTCAACGGGCAAAAACTTCCCGTCGCTTAAGGCTACTCTGTTCTTCTCAAGTCCGAACAGGTGCGGAATGCTCGGTCCGAGGAAGTCGGCGTCGAGTATACCGACACTTTTACCCTTCCTCGCGTAGTGAAGGGCTAGAAGAGCTGCGACCGTCGACTTTCCGACGCCGCCTTTTCCGCTCATAACGGCTATCCTGAAGCCGATGTCGTCCATAGCCTTCCTAATCTCCTCGTCGCTCACCCTCATGCGGTGTTCTCGGTGGTGTGTTATAAAATAAGTTCCGCCGAAGTGGACTCGCCGGGATTCGAACCCGGGGCCTCCGCCTCGCGAAGGCGGCGCTCTACCGCTGAGCTACGAGCCCTCAGTGTTAGGGGGGCGGTCGCTAATATAAACGTTTCTGCGCTGAAGGCTATCTTTTCGAATATGATCGGGATCGTTGTATCCGAGCAGGGTGTAGTGGTAGGTAAAGATTTCGAGCTCCTCGACGAACCTGAAACGCTTCAGCATTTCGGACTTCATTTCCTCAACGCTAATCCTCTCGCTAACTGGCGGACCGAATCCTGCGTCGACGTCTTTCCACTCTATCACGCAGACGACCTTTGAGCTTGCGGACCAGTCCAGAAACCTCCGGTAATTGTCGACCTCGTGAAGGACGTTCGAAAACAGGACGAAGTCGGCTTCGATGTCTGGAGGCTCGTCGGAAACTATCACTGTGACGTTATTGACGTAAGC
>JBEVCD010000018.1:16824-79792 GCA_040514265.1 Archaeoglobaceae archaeon
GACGTTATTGACGTAAGCCTTAAGGAGTTCCTCTCTCAAGAGTTCAGCCATCTCCTCGTTAGCTTCGACCGCGTAAACCTCTTCGAAGTTTTTAGCGAGCGGCAGCGTGAAGTAACCAACGCCGGCTCCGTAGTCGATCGCGGATCGCCTGAACTTCAGCCTCCCCAGAACCTCACGCTCGAAGACGTCGACCGGAAGTATCTTCTTCCTTCGCTCGCTCTTCAGGTCATCAGGTTTGCCGTGGAAGCGCATAAGAAATGTATTCAAAAAATTTTAAAAATATTCCTCGGTTTTTACTTTCTTATTCCCAGCCTCTTCAGCACCTGCGTAGCCCTCTCCTGCCCGAAGTATTCGTAAACGCCGCCTTTGCTCCCAGGCTTAATGCTCGGGTCGCCGAGGTAGCCGGCATCGACGAGCTGAACGAGTAGCTTCGGCGGAGCCCACTTCGGGTCCTTAGTCATCTCGTACATCGCCTCGTATATGCGGAGCCTCGTGTCCAAGCCGACGAGGTCGCCGGTTTCGATCGGACCCATCGCAAAACCGTAGCCGAGCATCATGGCTATGTCTATGTCCTGCGGCGTCGCTACGCCCTCCTGAACCATGAGCATAGCCTCTTTGCCGAGTACAAGCCCGAGCCTCGTCGTCGCAAAGCCCGGCGAGTCGTTTACGACTACGGGAACTTTTCCGAGACCGAGGAACCACTCTCTAATATCGTTCACGAGCTTCTCGTCTGTCAGCAAGCCCTTTATTAGCTCCACGAGCTTCTGTATCTGAGCCGGGTTGAAGAAGTGAATTCCGAGGAACTTCTCCGGATTTTTGACAGCAGAACCGAGCTTCGTTATGCTTATCGACGAAGTGTTCGAACCTATCACGGCGTCGCCGACGATCTCCGAAACCCTCGCCAAGACCTTCTTCTTCAGCTCGACGTCTTCGAAGACAGCCTCTATTACGAGGTCGACGCCATCGAGATCTTCATAGCTGGTCGTCGTCTTTATTCTCGCAGCTATCTCCTCCGCCTGCTCCTCAGTTATCTTGCCCCTCTCAACGAGCCTCTGCAGCCCGAACCTGCCGTTCCTTATTATTTCCATCCCCTGCTTCAGCTTCTCCTCGCTGACGTCAACAGCTACGACCTCGTAACCCTGCTGAGCGAAGAACTGCGCTATCTGCGTACCCATTACCCCGAAACCGACCACACCAATCTTCTGGAACAAGTTATCACCTCCCCTTAAACTCCGGCTTCCTCTTTTCGAGGAACGCTCTCATCCCCTCCTTCGCGTCCTCGCTGCTGAAGAGGAGAGAGAAGAGTGAGGCTTCATACCTGAGCCCCTCCCTCAGCGGTAGGTTCATCGCCGCGTTTAAAGCTCTCTTGGCGATCTTGACGGCTAAAGGCGACTTCTCGGCT
This sequence comes from Archaeoglobaceae archaeon, assembly GCA_040514265.1. Classification (GTDB taxonomy): domain Archaea; phylum Halobacteriota; class Archaeoglobi; order Archaeoglobales; family Archaeoglobaceae; genus WYZ-LMO2. The sequence continues at coordinate 18,227 of JBEVCD010000018.1, forward strand.
ATCTTCTTAGCAACCTCCATCGCTCTGTCCATCAGCCTCTCGTGCTCGACCACCTCGTCTACCAGACCTATGCGAAACGCCGTCTGAGCGTCGATTATTTCGCCTGTCAGCACAAGGTACTTCGCCATCCCCAATCCGACGAGTCTCGGAAGTCTCTGCGTCCCACCGGCGCCGGGGATTATTCCGAGGTTTATCTCCGGCTGCCCGAACTTCGCCTTCTCGCTCGCTATCCTTATATCGCAAGCCATCGCGAGCTCGCAACCGCCGCCGAGGGCGTAGCCGTTTATCGCCGCTATAACTGGAATTTCGAGTTCCTCTATTCGAATGAAAAGCTCGGTTCCCAGTTTCGTCGCCTCGAAAGCTTTTATGGAATCTCGCTGCAGGAGTTCGTTGATGTCGGCTCCGGCTGCGAAAGCCTTCCCGCTCCCCGTTATGATCAGCGCGCGAAGCTCCGGATCGAGGCTCTCGATTATCTCCGCGAGCTCTATCCGTGTTTTCGTGTCGAGTGCATTCAGCTTCTCGGGTCTGTTCAGCGTAGCGATCCCCACCTTTCCTTCGACCTCGAACTTCACGCGCTCGCCCACTTCAGACCCTCCCCAGGATGTTTCTCGCGATTATCAGTTTCTGAATCTCCTTCGTCCCCTCGTATATCTCGAATATCTTCGCATCCCTGTAGTAGCGTTCTGCCGGATACTCGCCGATGTAGCCATAACCGCCGTGGAGCTGCACGCACCAGTCTGCAACGTATACCGCCGTCTCGCCGGCGAACCATTTAGCCATAGAGGACAGTTCCGGCTTCGGCTGCCCTATGCTGCAGTACCAGGCAGCCTGCCACGTGAGCAGCCTTGCAGCCTGGATTCGGGTAGCCATCTCGGCGATCTTAAACTGCGTGTGCTGGAAGGCTGCTATGGGCTGACCGAACTGTTTCCTCTGCTTCACGTAGTTCACGACGAGCTCGAAAGCTCCCTGAGCCATTCCCACCGCCTGCGCTGCAACACGTGGTCTGGTGTGGTTGAAGAATTCCATGAGGTAGTAGAATCCCTTCCCCGGTTCGCCGAGTATGTTCTCATCCCCCACTCGGACGTCCTTAAAAACTAGCTCAGCGGTGTCGCTCGCTCTCAGTCCGAGTTTGTTCTTTATCTTCGTCGCCTTTACACCCCTCTGCTTCGTCTCTACAATCGCAAACGTCAAGCCGTGGTGTCTCTTCTCACCCTCATAAGTCCTTCCGAGGACGAGGACGAAGTCCGCGACGCTCCCGTTAGTTATGAACGTCTTCGTCCCGTTTATCACCCACTCGTCTCCCTCCCTGACTATCCTCGTCCTCACGCCAGCGACATCGCTGCCAGCCTCGGGCTCGGTTGTAGCCATCGCCGATATGCCGTGTCTTTCCGTAACCCAGCGCAGATACTTCTCCTTCTGCTCCTCGCTGCCGAAGAGGATTATCAGCTCGGTGCCGAATGTTGAGCTCAAGCATGCGTTGCCGATTCCCGGGCTAACCCTGTAGAACTCTTCGGTGACCAAACACTCCTCGAAGAGCGAAAGTCCCATTCCCCCGTACTCCTCCGGAATCTTTATCGTCGAGAAGCCGAGGTCTCTGGCTTTTTTCACGACCTCCATCGGGTAGTACTCTTCTCTGTCGCACTTTTCGATGAGTTCCGGGGTAAACTCCTTCTCCGCAAACTCTTTCGCAGCCCTCCTGATGTCCTCCTGCTCCGGGGTGAGTTTAAAATCCACCATTCACACCACCTCAAAGTAGACCTTCCAAACGCCCGTCTCGTCCCTGCCGGTCTTCAGCCTGACTCTATCACCGACCTTCACATCCTCCGCCCAGCCCATGACGCGAACGTTTCCGAACCTGGCGATCGCTATCGTGTAGGACTCGCTCCACTCGAATCCGGCTGGAATCGCATAGACCTTCGTAAAAGCCTCTACTACTCCCTCACCCACAACTTCGACCCAATCGACGTCGCCGCCGCACAGACACTCGGAGCGGGGCGGGTAGTGCTCCCTTCCGCAGGACTTGCAGACGGTCTTGTAAACTTTCCCCTCTTCGAGACCCTTCCAGTACTTTGCTGTCTTAACGACGGGTATCCTGTGAACCATTTCGAGCTTGCGGCTCTCGACAAACACGCTATCACCTCCTGAACACGAAAACCCAGCAGAAGTGTCCCGTCCCTCCCACGTTGTGGAGGAGAGCTCTCCCTTCCCTTATATCTACCTGCAGAGCTCCCGCCTCCTCGCGGAGCTGCTTTACTATTTCGTAAACCATCGCAACGCCCGTAGCGGCTAGCGGATGACCTTTCGCCTTCAACCCGCCGAAGGTGTTTACGGGAAGTTTTCCGCCTATGTCGGTCTCTCCGCTCTCCAAGAGCTTCGCCCCTTCGCCCTTTCTGCAGAATCCTAAGTCTTCGTAAGCCATTATCTCGGCTATCGTGAAGCAGTCGTGAACTGTTGCGACGTCGAACTGCCTGAGCGGGTCCTCGATCTTCGCCTTCCTGTAAGCCATTTTTGCTGCGAGAACAGTTGCCTTCAAGCCGACGTAGTCTTCGCGGTTGGTCATGTTGGATGTATCGCTCGCGTAGCCTATCGACTCTATCCAGATCGCCTCGCAGCCGAGCTCCTTCACCTTCTCTTCGCTCGCCAGTACTGCAGCTGCAGCGCCGTCGCTTATCGGCGAGCAGTCGTAGAGCTTGAGAGGGTAGGCTATGTACCTCGAATTCATAACGTCCTCGACGCTGATCTCCTTCTGGAAGTGAGCCTTCGGATTCTTCGCAGCGTTTCTGTGAGCTTTTACGGCTACGAGAGCCATCTGCTCCTCGGTCGTTCCGTACCTAGCCATGTGAGCCGTCGCGTGCATCGCGTAGTAGGCTGGGAAAGTCGTGCCGTACTGGTGAAACTCCCAGAGGTAGTTCCCAGCCCTGCCGCCGACCGCGAGCGAGGTGGCGGTATCAACTTCGGTCATCTTCTCGACGCCGATCGCCACGGCTACATCCGCTACGCCCGAAGCTATAGATGTGTAAGCCGCGTAAATCGCTGCAGCACCTGTTGCGCAGGCGGCTTCAACCCTCATGGGACCCTTTCCCGCGAAGCCGCAGTATTCGTTAACCGGCACCGCCGGCATGAGCTCGTAGCCCCTCGTGTTCACACTTCCAACCACGGAGATGTCCACGTCTTCTCTCCCGATCCCGGCGTCGCTTAACGCCTCTTTTACGGCTTCGTAAGCGAGTTCCTGGATCGTAACGTCGTCGCGCCTGCCGAACCTTGAGCAGCCGACGCCGACGACACCGACTCTCATCGGAAAAGTACCCCAACTCTTATTTAATCTTTTCGTAAAAAATGAAAAAAAGGAAGCCTGTTGTGCGTAAAGTAGGAATCACTTTAGTCTGCGGATTATCGTCCTGCGGTGATCCTTGTGCGTTCTAGCCGAAATGAAGGTCGCGAGGTGGTTTATCCTTATACCTCTGCTCGCGAACCATTCCATGAACTTCTTTCGCTCCTGGTTGAACTCCTCAATGTCGCGGTAGCGGGTTATGATGCAGAGGTCGTAAGCCGAGCCCACGAGTTCGAGTATGTTCTCGACGAAGTCGAGCTTCTTGAAGTGCTCGATTATCTCGTTTATCCTCGGTTTGGACTCGATGTCGAAGTCTATGAACGTCACGGTAATCATACTCAACCCGAGCTTCTGGTAGTCCGCCTTCCAGTAGCCCTCCTTCACCTTTATGAGGTACCCCTCCTCTTCGAGAGCTCTCACCCTGTTCTGAACAGTTCGCAGCGTTATTCCGAGCATCTCCGCGATCTCGCTCTGCGTCTTCCCTTGCAGGATGTTCTCGATTATCGCGATGTCCGTGTCGTCGAGCTGTCCCCTCCGCATAGTTCGGATAATGTGAAATATATTAAAAATTTTTTGATATTCCCACGGAGGAGCCTACACTGTCCGCAGACACTGCGATCGGCAAAAATCAGCTTTATCGAAGTCTTCTGACTCGTCGCATAAGTTGTCTGGAGGCAGCTGCTAAGGTCTTTTAAACAGCACCGGAGAGAAAGATCAGTGGAGCGCAGCGAGCTCATAGAACTGCTCATCGAGCTCCGGAAAAGACTCGTCAGGATGTTCCTGATCTTCGCGATAGCGTCCGCTGTGTTTTTCACCTTCGGTGCGAACTTCGTGGTGGGTAAGATCGTGGAAGACCTCTATCCCTCCGAGGCGATCGTTCAGAACAGGGAGAAGCTTCTCACCGTCAGCAGAGAACTCGCGAACGTTAGCGAGGTGCTGCGGAACTATGCGCTTTACCCCTCCGAGCACAACAGGACTCTGGCACTGCAGGCTGCGAAGAACCTGACGAGGATAGCCTCACTCGTCGCGAGCATGCCGATCCTTAAGTCTCCGCTTGAGGGGCTCATGCTCAACTTAAAGATCTCAACGCTCGTCGGCGTCGCCGCAGTTTTGCCGTATCTGCTGAAGGTGGTATGCGAGGTTGCGAGGGAGAGGGGTGTGAACGTGGCTGCGAGATCGGCTGTCAGCTACGCGATCGCCGCCGCCGCTCTGTATGCGATAGGTGTCGCTTACGGCTACTTCATGATGAAGTTCTTCCTCCGCTTCCTCTACAGCCTCGCCGAGCAGCAGGGAGCGGTGCCACTCTACAGCCTCTCCGAGTTCGTAAGCTTCGTATTTCTCATGTTCGCAATTTTCGGTTTCGTCTTCGTAACTCCGGTGCTCATGCTTTTCCTCGTAAGGCAGAACATCGTAAAGCTCGAAACGCTTCTCTACTACAGGAGACACATCTACGTTCTGTTTTTTGTTATCGGAGCTGTTGTTACACCTCCAGACGTTTTCACGCAGCTTATGGTTGCGATTCCGCTTGTCGTGTTCTTCGAAATCAGCCTCCTCGTAATAAGGTTGCTAAGCTAGACAGGAGCTGCAGTAGACGTAAGCTGTCTCGTTGTGAATTATGCCCGTGAAACTTCCGACATCCTCGAAGTCGACCTCCCTTCTGCACCTCACGCAGACGAACCTCATTCCTCCCCCTCCTCAAACACTGTTATGAGGGCTACGAGTGTAGCGGGTATGGCGTGCTCGGTTGCGAACGTTATATAGGGTGCGAGGTCTATTACGAAGTCAGCCATCTTGAAAAGACCCTTCGGCACCCCCACCCTGCTCCCGACGAATACAACGATCTCGTCCGCATACCTGCAGGCTTTCGTGAGCTCGTCCTTAACTTCGCTGAGCTGCTTACCCGTCGGGTCTGTAATTATCAGAACGTTCCTCTTCCGCCTCTTATCTCTTATCGTCTGGTAGAGGTCGTGAACGTAGACCGGAACTTTCCTGACCTCCCTCGCGTAGGCTTTTCTCTGTATCTCGTACCTCGTCTTCTGTCCCTCCCTCACGCCCCTTATGAAGTTCTCAAGTTCGTAGGCATTCACGTAGCCGAAGGGTGCTATTATCAGTTCCTTCACTTCAAAAGCCTGTGCAGCCCTGCCGATCCTCTCGCCTATCTCCCTCGCAGCCTTCATGTCTTCTAGGTAAGGTATTTGAACGACGCTGATCCTGCTCATCAGCTTCAGAGAGTCGAACTTTTCCGGTCTGTACTTCTTCCTCTCCTTGCTGCCGTCTATAACTCCTATGAAAGCCCTGTCTCCTATTATCTCAACGTAGACAGCTTTTTCCGGAAAGTTCAGGTCGACTTCGGCGCCGGTTAGCTCCCTGATCCTGTCCCCGAGGTCGAGGTTGACGTCGAGGCTGCTGAAGTCGTGCTTTCCACGCCTCTTCGTTCTTATGGCGAATGTCTTCGCCCCTTTAACGAGCTCGGCTATTTGCTCCGCGTGGGAGAGAATCTCGCTGAGCTCGGCTTTGCATTGGACGGCAACGGGGATTACGCTCTCGATTTCCGGAACGTCTTCGAGATCCTCCTCTTTCAGATCGCCGTGGACCACGAGCAGCCCCAGAAAACCGTTCGGACGAACCTCTACCTCAACGCCGGGAAACTTCTCCTTTATGTAAGACGCCGCGACGTATTCCATCTCCCGCGGCGTCTTGACGATTAGCAGCTAAACCACCTCCACGCTCGCACCCCTGTTGTCTGCGGAGCAGAGCAGAACTTTCCCCCTCACAGCCCTCCGAACGTCGTCGTAACGTTCTTCCGCGTCCTTACAAACCACAGCGTACGCCGCCGGTCCCCAAGAGCTCTGACCGACGCCCCTCAAGCCCAAAGACTTCATAGCCTCGACGACCTCCGAAGTTGCGGAGGCGAACGTTCCCCCCTGAACTTCCGAGAACATCTCGCCGACCAGTTTCTGAAGTTCTTCGAGCGATGACGCGAAGTTTTCGAAGTCCCTCCTCCGGAGGGAGGGTATCAGCTTCATTAAAACGACGAAGCAAGCCCTGTGGGTTAGCTCGGGTTTCGGTTTCAGGTTCTCGAAGGCTCGATCTTCCTCTCTCCCGTGAAGACCACTGCCGCTCGGAATAGCGACTATGAACTTCCAATCCGGAGGAAAGTCGAGTCTGGTAACCAAATCGAGGCTTCCTCCGTCGACAACGAAGCCTCCGAGCTTGAAGGCGAAAGTTCCAACCCCGGAAACCTTCCCCCTCCCAAGCACGTGAGCGAGCTGTTCGGCTGTGAAACTCAGTCCGTAGAGCTTCGACAGAGCTGTCGCGACGGCGAGTGAGAGCTGAGTGGAAGATCCGAGCCCTACGTGCTTGGGTGCTCCGCTCAAAACATCTAACCTGAATCCCCCTACTCCCGCAAACTCCGCAAACTTTTCGGCGTACTTCATCGCATCCTCCGCTCTATAACCTTTGACGATTCTATCGTCGCACAACTCGGCAACGACGTTCGTCCTGTAGGCATCGATCGCCACGCCCAAGGATCCGTATGACGACTCGACCGGTTTTGGAGCTAGGATTCCGAAATGCAGGCGTGAAGGCGCTGATACGAGTACTCGCATGTAGCGGCTACTCTCTTCTGCTTTTGAACTTTTTCGATAGCCAGTCGCGTAAGCTCCTATTCTCTACAGCCGCAATAGCAGCCTCTATCTCGGCGGAAAGATCGATTCCCTCTTTTTCAGCAATCTCCATCAGCGCGAGCGCTCTGTAGTATGCGTCGGGTATTAGCCTCGCTATTCTCAGACTCTCGGGATACAGCTTCTTCGCAGCAAGCCTCTTCATGGCGGCTGAAGCAATTCTCCTATCGGATATCCTGGTCAAGTAGTTCATGTCGCCGGTTCTTTCTAGGAGCGTGGCGTAAGCTACGTCTCTCTTGTAGCCGTCCGATATAAGGTCGGCAACGTCACATCCAGCTTCTACTATGCGCAAATAGTCGTCGTCATCTTCTGCTGCCTCCAGAGCGAGTTTTAAGAACTCCTCGTCGCCCGTAAACCTGTAAAGGTTCAGAAAAGCCTGAACCTTAGCCGCAGGATCTTCGATGTTACTGGCTACTTTCCTAGCTAGCTCCACACTCTTCTCAGCTACGCTCACTATTCTTTCCGCGATCATGGCATCCCTTACTCTTCTGTCCACACCGGATGTCGACGGAGAAGTTAAAGCGTTTTCTTTTTAAGTCGGGAATTCGGCTAAGAACGATGTTCCTGAAGTTCATCGAGGACGTCAAAAAAGCTCTCGGAAAATACGGCGACGAGAGATTTCTGAGGGAGACCGAACACGCTGACATCTGTAGCACAGTGGCATTCAAACTCGCCAGGGAGCTCGGAAAGTCGCCGAAGGAGATAGCGGACGAGATCGTGGAAAAGATATCTCCGACCACGTACATCGCAAGCGTCCACAGCGTCAACGGCTACATCAACTTCTTCGCAAGTGAGGAGTTCCTCGAAGATACGATAGAGGTAATACTCTCGCAAGATGCAAAATACGGAGAGCTCGGGCTTAAGGGAGAGGTGCTCGTGGAGCACACCTCAGCCAACCCCGACGGACCGCTGCACGTTGGGCACCTCAGAAATGCGATAATAGGTGACACACTTGCTAGGATTCTCAGAAAGGCTGGATACAGCGTGAAGACTCAGTACTACGTGAACGACATGGGAAGACAAGTGGCAACAGCTGTTATGGGCTACGAAATGTTCGGACTGTCGGAGAAAAAGCCCGACCACGCCGTGGCGGAGGTTTACATAAAGGCGAGTTCGAAGCTCGAAGAGGAGCCCGAACTCGAAAGGGAGGTCGAGAGACTGTTGATCTCGTACGAGGAGGGAGAAGTCGAGACCGTAGAGAAGTTCAGGATCCTCGTAAACCTCGCGCTCGAAGGAATAAGGCAGACGCTACAACGCCTGGGCATAGAGCACGACGAGTTCGTATGGGAGAGCGAGTTTCTGAGGAACGGATACGTCGAGAGAGTTCTGACGATGCTCGAAGAGAAGGGAGTAGTCGAGAAAGACGGCGCCTGGATCGTCAGACTCGAAGGGTTCGAGAAGGAAGTCGTGCTCCGACGAGAAAACGGAACGACGCTCTACATTACCAGAGACCTGGCTTACCACCTCTGGAAGAACGAGAGGTTCGAGAGCTTCGTCAACGTTCTTGGATCCGATCACAAGCTCTACGCAGCTCAACTTTCGAAGCTTCTCGAAATTCTCGGACTGAAAAAGCCGGAAGTCATCTTTTTCGAGTTCGTATCACTTCCGGAAGGCAGCATGAGCACACGCAAGGGGCGTTTCGTGTCCGTTGACGAGCTGCTAGACAAGGTCAAAGAGGAGGCGAGGAAGTTCGTTGAAGAGAGGGAGATGAGCGAGGAGGAGAAGGAGGAGATAGCCGAAGCCGTGGCGGTGGGGGCTGTGAGGTTCGACTTCGTGAAGGTAGCGCCGGAGAAGCCGATGACTTTCGACTGGAGACACGCTCTAGACTTCGAGAGGCAGACGGCGAACTACATCCAGTACAGCCACGCAAGGGCTTGCAGCATACTGAGGAGAGCAGTCGAAGATGGTATGCCAGAACTCGAATTCAGGGGTGAGCTGTGCAACAGGGAGGAGAGATCACTCGTCATGTTACTCTCAAAGTTCCCGTATCAGATATACAGAGCCGCGAAAGATAGAAGACCGCACTACGTCGCCGAGTACCTCCTAAACGTAGCCTCGGCTTTCAACGAATTCTATCGCCTCCACCCCGTGCTGAAGTGCGAAAGCGAGCTCAGAATGCACAGACTGGCAATAGTCGACGCTACGCGCATAGTTCTGCGGAACGGTCTCGAAGTGCTCGGTATTAAACCCCTTGAGAGGATGTGATCTCTTCGAGTCTGACGGGTTTTTTGATTTTCTCCGATATAGCCTTCTCTATCATCTCCCTCTCGTCGTCTCTGAGCATCCTGTTCGACGCTATGTAGAGCGAGGCTTTCAGCATGTCGTAGAAGGACTTGTAGGCGATTATTCTACTGCTGCTCTTTCTCCGCGACCCCGATCTCGTTTTTATCGTTATCGTCTTCTTCTGGGTCACCTGAAACTCAACTGCTACCGTGTCGGGCACTTCCACTTTTTCGAGGGCCAGAACAGCCTTGACTATGTCCGCCTCCTCTTCCACACCCTCGACTGCGTAGACGTACCTGAACTCTTCCAGCCAGTCCTTGTCCGTCTCGACCCGCACTTCCATCGATGCCCGTATCCGCTGAGTTAAAAAAAGGTTGCTTAGACACTTAGGCTCCGGAGTTTCGAAAACTTCCCAGTTGCGTAGATACACCCAGAGATTTGGTAAAGATTATTAATAACTTGCAAATCTGTTCGTCAATGGCTGTAGAGAGGATAAGCATCTCGCTCGACGACAGATCGAAGAGGAAGCTTGAGGAAATAAAGAAGATCACAGGTAAAAGTGTTAGCGAGATAGTGAGAGATCTAATCAACCTCGGATACGAGATATTAAAAAACGAGGTTAGCACGGAAGCTCTTAAAGCTTGGGTGGACTATCTTGCCAAAAGACAGCACATGATACTCGATATAGAGCACTGGAGGGTCATATTTTCCGAGATAGAGAAGATTGATGCCGAAGATTTTTGGAAACAGATGGAGGAGATAGGTTCGAGCCACGCTGTCCAGTACTATATGAAGGGTCTGAACACGGTAGACAAGATACTGAAGTACGTCGAGAAGGCTAACTGGTACGAGATAAAGGATGAGGGAGAGGGCATTTACACGCTGATACTGAACGATCTGAAGATAAAGCGCTTCGTTAAGACTTTTCTCGAAAAGGTCTTCGAGGGACAGCACCTCGACGTCGAAATTAAGGAGGGCTTCGGAAAGCTTATAGTTATCGACAGAAGTGGTGGTCGTGTGGGAAGAATATAGCGGCAGCATAGAAGACAGTCGCGAGTACCACGAGAGGTACCACAGAGCCGTAAACCACCCGATACGCAGAAGGATACTCAAGCTCGTGTCTGGGGGAATTAAAAATTTAGACGAAATAGCCGAAAAATTGAAAATTAGCAGAGAGCAACTCGAATACCACGTGAAAGTGCTTGAGTGGGGATTTTGCGTTGAAAGGAGGGGCGATGTGCTCGAACTCACGAAGGAGGGTGAGGTCGTTGAGCACCTGGATTAGAGTGTGCGTAGCCCAGCTCAGGATTTCGCCGGACAGAGACGTAAACCTGATGAAGGGGCTTAGCCTTGTGAAGAGAGCTATACAGCTCCGCTCGAACGTCGTGGTCCTGCCGGAGGTTCACAACACAGGCTTCTACCCGCACAACTACGAAAAAGTGGAGCCTCTCGACAGGGAGCTGAAGATGCTTCTTAAGCTGAGCGAACAGAGGGATATGCTCATAATCGCGGGAGTAGCCGAAAGGGAGGAGGGAGAACTCTACAACTCCGCAGTGCTCGTGTGGAAGGGGAGGATAATCGGAAAGTACAGAAAGACTCACCTTTTCCCGCTTACGAGGGAAGCGGAGTACTTCAAACCCGGTGACAGGCTCGAAGTCTTCGATACTCCCTTCGGAAGGGTGGGGTTGCTGATCTGCTACGAGGTTCGCTTCCCGGAGCTCGCAAGGAAGCTGACGAAGATGGGAGCCGAGATCATAGTCATCCCAGCGGAGTTTCCGAGGGAGAGAATAGACCACTGGACCACACTCCTCAGAGCGAGGGCTATAGAGAACCAGCTCTTTGTCGTCGGAGCGAACTGCGTCGAGGGCGATCTGGACTACGGAGGAAGATCGATGATAGTAGACCCCATGGGGAAGATCCTAGCGGAGGCTGCACATCTTCAGGAGGTCATAATCGGCGACGTGAATCTCTCGAAGGTCGAGGAGGTCAGGAGGGAATACCCGTTCCTCCAGAGCCTGAGGGAGGAGCTCCTTTGAGGGTCCTCATACTCCGACCGAAGGAGTTGCTCGACGATACGGTCGAGAGGTTCAGACGCGAGGGTTTCGAGGCTTACGGCTGTCCCTTCGTCGAGCTGGAGTTCCTCGACTTCGAGGTTCCGGAGCACGACTACGCGATAATTACGAGTCAAAACGCAGCCAGAGCTATCGTCAAAAGGGGTATCAAACTGAAAAAGGTGATAGCGATAGGCAAGAAGACGGCTGATGTTCTAAAGGGTTACGAAGTTTTGACGCCGAGCAGCTTCGATTCCAGGAGCATAGTCAGGGAGTTCGCGCCGCTGCTTAAGGGCAAGAGGGTGGTGGCAATAAGGAGCGATAGGGGCAGCGAGGAGCTGAGGAAGCTCTCGGAAGTCGCGGATTTCAGGGAAGTCGTGGCTTACAGGATCAGGAAGCTGCAGGGAGAAGAGCAGCGAAGGGCAGTTGAGCTCGTCGAGGAGTGCTTCTACGACGTCGTAGTCTTTTCGAGCCGAATGATAGCGGAAAGCTTCGTCGAACTCTGCGATCCGGAAGCTTTAAAGAGCAAGACTCTGGTCGCTATAGGTCCTCCCACCGCCGAGTTTTTGCGAAGTAAAAACCTTGAATGTCTCGTTCCAGACGAGTACACGTTCGATGGAGTTATGGAGCTGCTCAAAAACCTAAGAGATGGATGTTACCGATGTTGACCCTCCTGAGATGCTTTTTCGCAGCCCTGTAGCAGCGGAAGACCTGCTCTCTGGGCGTCACCGGTAGATCACTGAGCCTGTAGTCGGGATGGAAGACCAGCAGGCTGTAAGGTATGTCCTCGCTAAAAGAGGCTATGAACTTGGCTATCCCTTCCACCTCCCTTTCGTCGACGTAGAAAGGCACGAGCAGGGTTGTGGCGGATAAGACTTCAGGATACCTCTCTGCTATGGCTGCGAAGTTCTCCCTGACCCTTTCGGCACTCCTGCCGGTCAGCAAAACGTGAAGGTTCTCGTTCCAAGCTTTAAGATCGAACTTCACAGTTCCACCGCTCTTCTCACTCAGCTCCGCGGCTTTCAGAGCCAGACTCCTGTTTCCGGCACCGTTCCACTCCCAGCAGATCATGACGTCGGGTCTGATTTCGAGAACCTTCCTGCTGAACTTCAGCGCAAACGGGAGCTGCGGCTCCGGTGAGCCGCCGAAGTGGCAGACGCACTTGACCCTCGGATTCCCAGCGGCTCTCAAGAGCTCCTCGATGCTGACGACCTTCCTGGGAATCCTCTTGTGAATCCAGTTCTGGCAGAAGAGGCAGTCGAAATTGCATCCGTAGTAAAAGACGGCTAAATTCGTGCCACGGAGCTTACTCCCTCTGCAGAACCAGGCGTTGCAGCAGTTCGTAGGCAGCGGGTCTTCGTAGTATTCAAGGGCTCCGTAAGGCGGCTTTCCGCAGAGTGCAACGCCGCTGCACTCGTTGGCGCAGAGCTTGCAGGATTTTACGCTCGCTTCGGGTGGTTTGTGAAGTTCTCTCGCAACCTCAAGTGCCTTCTCCGTTCTCGCGCACTCCGGGCAGAGGGGGATCGTCCTGCTGGGAAGTTCTCTACCGCATTCGCATTTCATACGAAGGGTTCACGATCCTTCTCTTCCTTCCTCTTCACGAGCTGAAGGAGCTCCAGCATGTTCTCGGCTATCATCCGCAACTTCTTCAGCTCGGTGCAGAATATCGAGTACGTGGACATCGGATGCGCGCAGTCGTAGTCGAAGTACGTCAGCGGGCACCCCTCGCAGTCGAAGTCCATGTGTCTCTCGCAGTAAGGTGTTATCTGCAACGCTACGCTCTCCAGCTCCCGTAGCGCGTGGACTATGGACTCCCACTTCCTCAGCGCGGCTTCCTCTTCTCCTACCCCCTCCTCGACGTCTCTGACAGCATCCTCGTACGTGTAGAGTTCTATCTTCTTCATGTCCTCTCCAATCAACCTTCAAAATATATACTCTTTGCGAAAGAGCTAAATTTTTCGAAACTCAAGCCAGTTGTGTGATCGGGAAAAAACTCAGAGAGTTGCTCGACGACGAATTCTCTGCCGAAGTCGAAGCCGCGGTTTTGGTTCCGATAAAGGACTGCGAAGACCCGAAGCTCGTGATGATAAAGAGGGGAAAGAACCTCACGAGGAGTTCCGGGCAAGTGGCGTTTCCTGGAGGCATGAGGGAAGACGGCGAAAGTCCCGTCGAAACGGCGCTGAGGGAGGCTAGGGAGGAGCTGGGAATAAGGAGGGCTGAAGTTCTGGGATACCTCAACCCGACGATGGTGATGGCTTACGAGATATGGATATGCCCGGTAGTTGGAATAATCTACGACCTGAATTTCGAGCCCGACGGATACGAGGTGAGCAGGGTTCTCGTGGATAGACTCAAGAACGTGTTGAAGAGTCGGCGGGTAACGGACTGGGGCGCTACCTTCTACTGCGACGGCGAGCTCGTCTGGGGCGCTTCGAGCAGAGTTCTCGACGACCTTTACATGCGTATAGTCAGCAGATACGGGAGCGTCGACGCTTTCTTTCACTGAACCTTCTCCCACTTGTAAAGCTCGACGATGTCGGCAAGTGTTCTCCCCTTGTCTTCGATCTCTCCCCTGATCCTGTCCTCGGCTTTCTTAACTTCCAGCGCTCTTCTGGCAATCTCGTAAGCCCTCTGCTTCGGTATGACCATCACCCCGTTGTCGTCAGCTATTATCCAGTCTCCGGGATTCACCTCGACTCCGCCGCAGATTACCTTAACGTTTATCTCCCCGAAACCCTTCGGCTCGCCGGCGTTGGGGACGACCTTCTTCGCGAACACCGGGTAGCCCAGCGCTACGATGTCGTCGGCGTCGCGAACCGCGCCATCGATTACCACCCCCTCTATTCCGCGGTTTATGCAGCTCCTAGCAGCTAGCTCGCCGAAGACAGCTGCAGTATCGCCCGAGCACTTTATAACGAGGACGTCGCCCCTACCCGCAACGTTTATCGCTTCGACTGGCTTAGCCCAGTCGCCGTCCATCGTGCTGACCGTGACGGCTTTTCCAACGATCTTCTTACCCGGTACGAGTGGTCTTATACCCTCCATTCCCCTCGCCCTGTGCATGGCATCGCTGACGTTCGGTGTCGTCACCTTCAGAAGTATCTCTCTGATCTCCTCATCGAGCGATCTCTTCTCTATCACCACCTCCCGCCTCGCGGAGTCTATCGCCTCCCTCACCCTCCTTGCAGCCTCCGTCACGTTCCTCGACTTCACGATGTTACTTCCAACGATCACTATGTCCGCCCCGAGGGCTACGCAGGCTGCAGCTCTCTCGGCGTCGAGTCCTCCGGCTACGGCAACGGGAACCGAGACCGATTTCACGACTTCCTTCAGGATTTCAAGTGGATCCATTCCGACCATCTGCTGATCTATGCCGACATGGACGTTGATGTAGTCCACACCCAGTTCTTCGAGCTGTTTGGCTCTCTCCAGCGGGTTCGGAACGTTTATCAGGTCAGCCATTATCTGGCACCCGTACTTTCTGGCTGCCCTTATGGCTTCGGCTACCGTGCTGTTGTCGGACAGCGCCAGAATTATGACGATGTCAGCTCCGCTCTTCGCCGCCATTTCGACCTCTACTGCTCCGGTGTCTATCGTTTTCATATCCGCAAGTATTCTGTGGTCTCTGAAGTTTCTCTTCAGCTCCCTGACGGCGTTCATCCCCTCACTCTTTATTAACGGCGTTCCAGCTTCCAGCCAATCTGCTCCCCCCTCTATAGCCTCTCTGGCGATCTCGACAGCCCTCTTGAGCTCCACGAGGTCGAGAGCTACCTGAAGGACTGGCCTGCCCATAACAGAAGAGCGGCACGCATACTAAAAAAATTGCTTAGAAGCCGAGGTGCTTCTTGAGATCCTCTATTTCCCTTTCCAGCTCCTCAAGCTCGACGTAGGCGAAATCTTTCTCCCCTACACCCGCGAGCTTCCAGAATAGTCTCGCAATTATGGGGAACATCTTTCCCGCATATCCCGGGGCGTGCGGGAGCAGCTTGGCAGCCAGGTCGCCGAGTTTTTCGAGCTGCTCCCTGTTGAGCCTTTCGAGGTTTAGGCTCGCCTCGCCGAGGAGCGAGATGGCGCTGCCTATGACTCTCTCGCGGAGCGCGTAGTACTTCGCAGCCTCGCTGGTTATGCGATGGACTCCCATACGATCACCTCATATGTCGAAGTACTTCATGAACTCCCACGGCGTTATGTAGAGGCAGTACTGGTTCCACTCCTCGATCTTCAGCTCCATGAACGCGTCGAATATGTGCGAGCCCAGAGCTCTCTGCAGAACCTCGTCGCTCGCCAAGTGGTCGAGAGCGTCCCTCAACGTCGTCGGCAGTTCACCTATTCCGAGTTCTCTCCTCTCGGCAGCCGAAAGCTCGTAGACGTCGACCATCACAGGATCCCCGGGGTCTATCTTCTTCTTTATGCCGTCAAGCCCAGCGGCGAGCATGGCTGTAAACGCGAGGTAGGGGTTACAGCTGGGATCAGCACCTCTGTATTCGATCCTTATAGCGGATGGCTTCTTGACGTACATCGGAACTCTTACGAGCGCGCTTCTGTTCCTCGGACTCCAGCATATGTTTATCGGAGCCTCGAATCCCGGAACGAGACGCTTGTAGCTGTTCACGGTTGGACAGCAGATAGCTGTCAGAGCCTTTGCGTGTTCCAGTAGACCGCCGATGTAGTAGCGGGCCTTTTGGCTAAGCATGAACTCATCGTCCGGATCGGCGAATAGGGGTTCGCCGCTGAACGGCTCGCCCTTCCACAAGCTCTGGTGGGTGTGCATTCCGCTCGCGTTGTCCAGGTAGAGAGGTTTCGGCATGAAGGTCGCAACGAGTCCGTGCATGGCTGCGACGTTCTTCGCCGCGAACTTGTAGAGGTAGAAGGCGTCTCCTACGTCGACGAGCAGCTTCGGCTTGAAGTCGAGTTCAACTTGTCCGGCGGTCGCAACCTCGTGGTGGTGGTACTCAACGATGACTCCCAGCTGTTCGAGGTGGTGAACGAGCTCGTTGCGGTACTCGATCGTAGTGTCTTCCGGCGGAGCTCTAAAGTAACCCTCCTTCGGTCTGATGATATAGCTGCCGTTCAGCTCGGGGCTCGAAGGTATCACGCGCGGCGGTCCCCAGCTGTCTCCAGCTCCACCGTTCGGCGAAACCCAGAGGTCCCACGAGAGGTTTCTGAAATCTATGCTCTCGAAAACGAAGAACTCTATCTCCGGTCCGAAGATAGCCGACAGTCCCTCGCTCTTCAATTTTTCTTCCATCCTCTTCGCTACGTAGCCGCGTGGGTCGCAGCTCGCGATGTCACTTCCCCAAGCCTCGTAGACGTTTCCGAACATTATCGCGGTCTTCTGCACCGGATCCTCTATCCAGGGGATCACCCTAAGCGTCGAGGGATCGGGCTTCCAGACCACGTCACTCTGCTCTATTGTCTTGAATCCCCTAACGGACGATCCGTCGAAACCTATCCCGTCTTCGAACGCGCCGCCATCGATGAACTCCCTCGCCGGTATGCTGAACGTCAGAAGGTATCCGCGGACGTCGCTGAAGGCGCAGAGCACCTGTTTCACTCCCCTCTCCCTCAGAACTCTCCTCGCTTCCTCTACGTCCATGGCTGCAGCCACACTCACAAATATATAATTTTTTCGCAGATTGTTGAAGAAATTTTAGTTTTTCTACAAGAAATTAAAGATCTTTCAAAAAATGTCGGCTAATACACGTAGCCTCTACAGCTGAAAAACCCATTCAGCCTCCAACTGATTTTTAAACGCCCGCCGAGTAGAGCTGTGAAAGTTGACGAACTCGAAGAGTTCATCGGGAAGTTTGCGGTGGGGGTTCTCAAGGAGAGGGGAATTACTGAACTCTTTCCCCCTCAGAGCGAAGCGATCAGTCTGATCTTCTCCGACCGAAACGTCCTTCTAAGCATGCCTACGGCTGCCGGCAAGACGCTTTTAGCCGAGCTCGCCATGGTCAGAGCTGCGATCGAGGGGGGCAAAAGTCTCTACGTAACACCGCTTCGCGCAATAGCAAGCGAGAAGTTCAGAGAGTTCAAAAGCTGGGAGAAAATAGGTCTGAAAGTCGGGATATCTACCGGAGACTACTCCTCGACGGACGAGCACCTATCCGACTGCGACATAGTCGTCACGACGTGCGAGAAAGCCGACTCGCTGCTGAGAAACAGAGCGAGCTGGATGCGGAACGTGAGCTGCCTCGTCGTAGATGAGCTGCACCTGATCGACGACGCCGAAAGGGGACCCAACCTCGAAGTCCTTATAGCGAAGATGCTCGGAAGAGCGAGGATAGTAGCACTTTCGGCGACAGTGAGTAACTGCGAGGAGATCGCTGAGTGGTTAAACGCGGAGTGCTATTACACCGAGTGGCGACCCGTCCCGCTCGTCGAGGGCAGCTACGTGGGCGGAACACTTTACCTGGGCAACAAAACAGCGAAGATAAGTTTCGACAGACTCGTAGTCGAGGGAACACTGATCTTCGAATCTACAAGGAGGAACGCAGAGAGCACAGCCTTGAAACTCTCAGCTCTAGGATTTGAGGGGTCAAAAGAGCTCGCTAGAGCTGTTCTCGAAGAGAACGAGGGTGAGATAAGCAGAAAGCTCGCAGAATGTATCGAAAATGGTGTGGCTTTCCACCATGCCGGACTGCTGGCTTCACAGAGAGAGGTTGTGGAGAGCGGGTTCAGGAGGGGAGAGATAAAGGTCGTCGTCGCGACGCCGACGCTGGCTGCCGGCGTAAACCTGCCAGCGAGGCGGGTTATAGTCAGATCGATCTACCGTCACGATGGGTACACGAGGAGAATAAAGGTGCTGGAGTACAAGCAGATGGCTGGGAGGGCTGGAAGACCGGGATGCGAGGTTGGAGAAGCTATAATCGTAGCCAAGAGCAAGGAAATCGCCGAAAAGTACATCCACGGCGAGCCCGAACCCCTGACGTCAAAGCTGGGTAGTGAGGTCAAGATCCGCTTCCACACGCTCTCGTTGATCTGCGACGGTTATTCGAGCATTGGAGACATTGAAAGGTTCTTCGAAAGGACGCTGTTCCATAAGCAATTCGGAAGGCTCGAATACGTGATCGAGAGGGTCGTCTACCAGCTCGAAAGGTGGGGTATGGTCGAAATAGGGGATAAGGTAGTCCCGACTGACCTCGGAAGGCTCGTGGCGAGGCTGTACATAGACCCGCTCACAGGCTTCATATTCTACGACGTACTGAGCAGAGAGACCCCTTCTGAGCTCGGCTTCCTCCACCTGATCTGCCGCACCCCGGACATGGAGAGGATTGGCTTCTCGAAGAGAGACGATTGGATAGAAGACGAGGCTTTCAGGCTGAGGAACGAGTTCACGTACTTTCCATCGTCTTACTCCGTCGACTACGACTGGTTTCTCAGAGAGGTGAAGACGGCTCTCTGCCTCAGGGACTGGATAAACGAGGTGGACGAAAACGTCATATGCTCCAAATACTCCGTAGCTCCCGGAGACCTGCGTAGGATTGTGGAGCGTGCTGAGTGGCTGAGCAGCGCAGCCGAAAAGATAGCGGCTACGCTCGGAAAGTCCATTAAGATGAGCGAGAGGATTCGCTACGGTGTCAGGGAAGAGCTGCTCGACCTCGTGAGGCTGAAGATGGTAGGAAGAGTTAGGGCTCGCAGGCTGTTTAACGCCGGCATAAGGAGCGTCGAAGACCTGAAGTCCAAGAGGGAGCTTGCCGAGAGGCTGATAGGAACCAAAATAGTGGCGAGAGCACTATCCGAACTCGGCAATTAGCCTCTCGGCGATTCTCTCAGCCACACTCACCCTGCTAACCGGACTCACCACGGTGTCGGTGGCGACCATCTCCTCGACCCCCGAAGCCAGTATCCTCATCAAAGCGTCCTCCGTCAGTATAGCGTGTGTGCAAGCTACGTAAACGTCCTTCGCACCCGATCTTTTAGCTATCCTCGCTATCTGCGATACCGTCGCGCCCGTACAGACGATGTCGTCGACGATCACCGCACTCCCCTCTATCGACAGCCTCGGCGGCTGGAAGACGAAGCTCTCTACGTCGACGCGTATCCTTCGCAGCTCCACGATATCTCTGGCATCGACCACCTCAGCGAACTTCTCTGCCCAAACCACTGCCCTCTCATCCGGTGCCAGAACCGTTGGCTTGCTCAGCCTGTCGCTGAGGTACTCGGCGAGCAAGTCCATGGCTGTCATGTCCACGAGCTCCGCGTCGAACACGTTCTTCTGCAGGTGGAAGTCGACAGTGTATATCTTCTCAACACCTGAGATCGCGAAAATCTTGTTGAGAACGTTCACAGCCAGAGGTTCGCCCTCCCTCCTTACGTCCGTTCTCGCGTACGCTATATAAGGGATGACGCAGTATATGGCTTCAGCTCCGGCTGCTTTAGCAGCATCGGCTATCAGCGCCATCGTGAGAAGACTCCTCTCCGGTTTCGGGTGCATCGTGTCGAAGATCAGAACCTCCTCCCCTTCCACGTCGCAGCCGAGTCTGAAGTATATTTCTCCATCCGGATGCCGATGGAGCTGCGAGTAGCAGAGGGGGAAACCCGTAAGCTTCGAGACCCTCACAGCCAGAGCACCGTTTATTCCGGCTACGATCTTCATCCCTTAAAACTCTCGCGCAGACTTATTTACCTTACTGGCGGAAAAAGTTTTTCGGGTAGTGCCTACCCGTAACTGTCGGACTGCTCTTTCTCAATCTTCTGATGGCAACTCGCAGAAAAATAAGATCCGTCCTTGGCTTCCACTTTAACATACAACCTCAAGCGGATGTCTTTTAAGGAAAGCGGAGCTTTTTCAAATCGACAGGAATTTTTTGAGCGTCTTCAGCACCTCCATTTTACCGGGTCTCATGCTTACAGTCGCCTCCGGTTTGAGCAACTGCGCCACCTCCTCCGTAACCACGAGCCACGGGTCTTTAAGCTCTATTTCCACAGCTCTCCTGTAACGATCTCCGTCGTAAACCGCTATCTTTCCGGGAGCTACGAGCAGAACGAGATCGGCGTTCAACGATGCCTCCGTAGGAGCGGCGACGTTGCTGAAGGACTCCACGACGAGGATCTCGTGGTTCAAGAGCCTCAGACACTCGTCAGCTGCCCTTCTGGCTGAGATCAGCAGACTCTCGATTTCCGAAGCTTCTACGGCTTTTGCCTCTGTCAACCTCGCGAGCTCTTCTACCTCCTCCCTCAGACTCTCAATTCCAACCTCGACGTTTTCCGGGATGAGGTAATGTTCTGTGCGTTCCGAACAGGTAATTCTCAGCATTGCAGCCTGGCGGAAAGCTCCGAGATTTGTATAAAGCCACCTCGCCCAGCCGACTTTCTCCGGATCGGGAGGAATGAGCAGAGTCGTCACCGGCGACTCGATCTCAATCGGATCCGTGCTCCCCGCAGCTTCGTGAAGTTCCAGTGCATCCCTGCCCACGAGCAGTTTCATATCGATGCTCTTCAGTAGATATTCGTAGTGGTACCACCCGTTGAAACTTGAAACGGGCTTCGCTACCCCGACGTCTATACCGGCTTCTCTCATCTCCTCAACCATCCGCTTAGCCACCGTCGTCTTGCCGGAGTCGAAGGGCAGCAGCCCCACCACTAGCAGGAGCACTCGAACATTTACGCTTTAGGAAACTAAACACCTTCGATATCTGAAACTCAACAAGTACAGGTCGACACCCGTGGATCGTTTGAGAGGCTTGGAGTCGGATTCCGAGCGGAAAATCTTTTACAATTTTGGTGACGTGTACGATTCGGTAAAAATTAAAAACAATAAAATTAGCTTCTTCTCTGATGAAGCTCGAAGACATTAGAGTATACACACTCGCCCTGCCACTCCCCGAACCTGTAAAGTTCTCCTGGGAGCCATTTCCCCATTCTGTGTACATTTTCAGCGTTGTTGAAGTTGAAAGTGGTGGGTACAGAGGATATTCAGCCATTGAATTCGGCGCCGCTTACAAACAGTTTGTAGAGACTACTGTCAAGCTAACACTGCAGGGTCTCGACATAGATATAGAAAACATCGACCCTCGACTTCTCGAAATAGGTAGCTGGGCAATTCAAAGGCTCGGGGCTGTGGAGGCAGCGGTATGGGATTTGATTGCAAAAAAGGAGGGTTTACCACTATACAGGCTGCTCGGAGGTGCGAGAAAAAAGGTTAAGGTTTACGCAAGCACTGGAAGACTGCTTGATGAAAAAGATACTGTAAAGCTCGTGGAGAGGTACACGGAGATGGGTATAGACACCGTTAAGATCAGGTTCAGGAGAGAGAGTGTTGAAGATGACTTGAGAGTTTTAAAGGCTGTGATGGGGGAGTTTCCAGATGTTTCTTTTGCAGTCGACGCCAACCAGGCGTGGAGTTACACTCCGCCATACTGGAGCAGAAAGGTTGCGTTGAAGGTAGCCAAGGAGCTTGAAAGCCTTGGAGTGCTCTGGCTTGAGGAGCCTTTGTGGAAGGATGACATTGAAGGTTACAAATGGCTCAGAGACAATGTTGGCATTGAAATTGCTGGTGGGGAGCTGGAACACGGGCTTCAGAGGTTCAGGATGCTGATTGAAAGCGGCGCCTTCGACATTGTTCAGGCAGATGTAGTTTACTCCAATGGGATTCAGGAATGTAAAAAGGTAGCAGCAATTGCGGAATCCTTCAATCTTAAATTCATGCCACACGCCTGGGATCCCGGGCTCGGATGGCTGGCGAATCTACACCTCGCCGCATCGCTGGCAGAGAGTATCTGTCCCTACATAGAGACTCCACTCGACCCTATCTGGTGGAAAGACCTGATGTTTGAAGTCTTAAATGGTGAAATTGAAATAGAAAAGGGTTACGTAAGACTTCCAGAATCTCCCGGACTTGGTTTCGATTTGGACAGGGAAAAACTGGAAAAATACAGGATTGCGTAGTCATTAAGAACTCGAAAGCTCTAAAGGAGTCCATTTACGCTTACTTTCAGACCCTCTCTTTTCAGCACGTCCCTGAGCCTGTAGATGAGCCCGGTTTCCTCTACTCTCAGTTCATAGTTTCTGCCAAGCATTCGGTATTTCTTCTCACCGAATCTGTGATACCTCAGCAAATCCACTCTTTCGACGCCAGTCTCTATGCAGATCTCTGCGAGTTTCATGGCATCACGTTCATCTTTGACGTTGTAGCCTTCAACGACGGGGAAACGAATCGTGACGTCGCAATCCCTTGCGAGTTTTTTCAAATTTTCGAGGATAGGCTCGTTGCGAACGCCCGTTAGCTCCAGATGTCTCCTTGAGTCCAGAGCTTTGATGTCGAATAGAAAGTGGTCGATTTTCTCTTTAGCCCTTTCGAGCTTGCTCCAGCTTGTATAACCTGAAGTCTCAACTGCCACGTCTATTCCATGAATCTTCGCAACCCTTAGAAGTTCCATAAAGAACTCAAACTGGAAAAAAAGGTTCTCCACCCGAGAAAGTGACGCCACCACCGTCCGAATAGAACGCGGAATCCTTGAGTACCTCTTCTATCACCTCCTCAGCACTGACGATTTTTCCCGCTATGCGAACAGCATTCGTCGGACAAACGTTGCAACAATCTCCGCAGAGGTCGCAGAGGTCCCGGGCAATAAAGATTTGACCGGAGAACTTTATCGCCTCGCAAACCGCGCATTTTCCGCACTTCATGCATTTTTCCTCATCGAACATGAGTTCAGGTTCAGGTCTCTGCGACTCGGGATTGCAGCACCACAGACAGCGAAGCGGGCAACCCTTCAGGAACACGACCGTCCTTATGCCAGGACCGTCGTGAAGGCAGAAGTGCTGAATGTCAAAAATTATGCCTTTCATGCTTCCTCGGCAATCCTCTTTATTATCTCATCTTGGAGCTCCTTCGTCAGGTCGACGAAGTATGCGCTGAATCCTGCAACTCTCACGAGAAGGTCTCGATACTTTTCCGGGTTCTTCTGGGCATCCAGAAGCTTTTCTGCATCGAGAACGTTGAAGTGTATGTTCATCCCGCCAAGTTTGAAGTAACCCCTGAGCAGGGAGATGAACTTCTCACTTCCTTCAACGCCCCGGAAGAGGTTTTTGGAGATGTTAGCAACGTATGAGACTCCGTTCATGAAGAGCTTGTGGTCCACAGCTGTCACAGCCTGCATCGCCGAAGTCAGAGCCTTAGCATACGGATGCGGAGAAATGCCGTTGCTCAGTGGCTCTCCAGCTTTCCTACCGCTTGGCAAGGCTCCGGTCAACATTCCAAAGCCGACATGAGTGCTCATCGAATAGATCCCGGGAAGGTATCTTCCACCTCTCGGATTACGGTATTTCATAACTTCTTTCGCGAAGATCTCTGCTACAAGTCTGGCATAGCGATTCGCAACCTCGTCTCTCCCGTACTTCGGAGCCTTGTTCAGCAGGATCTGTCTGAGTTCTTCGTATCCTTCGAAGTCGTTTCTTAGGGCTTCAATTAGCTCCTTCAGCGAAATCAGTTTCTTCTTGAAGACGACCTCATCGATCGCAGCGAGTGAATCCGCGACGTCTGCGAGACCGACCATCTGGACTCCACTGAAGTTGTATTTCGCCGAACCGAGCGTTATGTCTCTACCAACCTCAAGCTGCGAATTGCAAGCTGAGATGAGCGGAGTTGGCTTCGAAATCTGATTTGCAACTTCAAAGCTGTTGCAAGTCAAAACCATGCACTTAACGAGTTTCTCGACTTGCCTCTTGAAGCAATCTAAGAGGTCTTCCATCGAGTTGATTTCTCCACACTGGACCCCCACTTTCTCCCCGAACCTCGTCTCTCCGTTGAAGAGCAAGTTCGAGGCAGATGGTAATGTTGAAGAGCGCCGCATCTGTTGAATTGTAACCCTTTCCCTCGGTGCCAGCTCAACGCAGCCTACCGTGACGTAATTTCTCGCATCGTTCAGCGGGACGCCAAGCTTCACCCAGCCGTCGATTATTGCGGAGTCGTTGAAAAGAGATATTGCATTTATTCCCGAAAGTATGAGTTCGGCGCACTTTTCGAGTAACGCTTTTGGACTTTTCTCACTGATCCTTACGTGCACATTTGGCTGCCTGAGCGCAACTCTCTTCGTAGCTTCAAGCATCGCGAAAGTTAACTCGTTCGTCGCGTCCTCGCCGTTCTCGTCAACACCGCCGAGAGTTACTGCCCGGTTCGTCGTTCGTCTTTATCCACAGACAGGAGATGAGTTCAACTGTTCTCGAAATCGAGGATACCGGCTTCGACGTCTTTCTTAAAGTACGGGTAAAGATACTGATCAATTCTGCCCATCGAAATTCCCTGCTCGTAGCTCTCCATGTGCAAGGCTACCTGCATAAACCAGACGAACTGCAGAGCCTCCCAAAAAGTCCTTGGAGGTTTTGCTGGAACACGTTCGCAGATTTCAGCAATTTTCAGCAGTTCCTCTCTTCTCTCACCGCTCTCCGTTTCTGCGAGTTCTCTCGCCTTCATCGCGTATCTCTTCGCGAAGTTTATCACGCCTTCGCAGGCGATTTTGACGGCTTTGTAGAACAGAACTCTCTCGATGTCTTTCGGGTCTGTCAGCTCCAGGTTTTCGTACCTCTCAATCTCTCTTTCCGCAAATTTAATGATGTTTTCGAGACCGTTGCTGAGCAGGAAGGGATAATCGACGGCGAAATGCGAGATTCCAGCTATCTCCGTTGCCACGTAAAAGGAGCCCCGGTAGAGCAAATCGAGGCAGAATCTGGGAGTAATCTTTTCGGCTATCGCCCCCAGGTTTCTCTCCATCCAGTAAGGGGCTATCTCTTTCCTAACGATCTCGATCTCCTCAGGAGAGATCTCAAGCGGATTGTCTTTCCTTTCCGCAATCCTTTCGAGTTCCGGCAGAACCCTTAAGCCGACGCCCTCCGGGTACATTATCGCCGAGGGCGGATCCTTCACCATCGCTCCGACGATTAACTCGTCCGGAAATATGACTACAGGAACGTTTTCAAGGACGTACTTCAGAGCTTTTGCCTGCCTGAGGATCGCCGGCTCCCCTTCCGTTGTCTTCATAGCTTCAGTGTAGTATTTCGCTCTGTCGATGTATATCCTTGGCTTCTTTCCGATAAGTCTTCTTCTGAGCCTCTCAATGCGATCCATGAGGCACTCTCCTTTTGCAATAATTTATCTTTTTCGATGAAGGGTTCCGAATTCGGGCTCGTTGACGATCTTGGAAGTGCAAAAGCGCTGCCTTTCGGGGTCTCCGGGTAAAAAATTTAGGTGAACAGCTGGGCTAGCTCGTCAACGCCTCCGTACATTCCCTTCTCCTCTACAAGCGATGGCGTTGCGTGGCAGTCCCAGCACTCCGGGTGGACAGCCACGTATTCGTGGCAGACGTCGCAGAACTCCTCCTTGTTCTCGTGACACTCGAAGCACGTGTTCGTCGAGGCTTCGAACTCCTTCCCATACGTGAAGCTGTGATAGATCCTTCCACCCTCGGCTCCGTGCCTTATGGCGTTGTACCTCCACTCCTTGAGGAGCAACATGTGGTTCGCAGCCATCCAGTCGCCGTTCTCGACACACTCACCTTCAGGCTTCTTCGGTTCCGGGTAGTAGTAGAGCTTTCCTGCGGAAGCGTTGTATATCGGGGCTGCGAAGGCTGCGAGAAGGAAAACGACTATGAACGGAACGAAGAGCTTCGCGTCGTACATCACTCCTCACCCCTTATTGGCTCACCGCGCAGGTCGTACTTCCTGTCCTCGGGCTTCTCTCCGAAAGCGGTCAGCACGAGAGCGTTGCCGACCATCTCCATGGGTCCTCCCACTTCGACCGGGAGCTTCCAGTATTCGATTGCGTGCGGGAACTGGGCTTTATCGATGGCGCACGGGGTGAGAAGGATGTTCACGCCGTACTTCTTCACGACGTAGCGGAGAGCCATCATCCTCGGCATAGCTCCACGCATCCTCAGGTCCATCAGCTCCTCAGCCAGCATACCTCCGCCTCCTCCGCAGCAGAACGTCTTCTCCCTTATCGTGTGCTCGGGCATGTCGTAGAACTTGTTCATTACGTTGCGGAGCACGTAACGTGGCTCCTCTATCATCCCCATACCCCTCGCTATGTTGCACGGGTCGTGGTACGTCGCAACCCAGTGGTCGTTCCTGCTCTTGTCGACTTCGATCTTCCTGTGCTCTATGAGCGCAGCCACGAATTCGAGGATGTGTATCCATCCGTGCTCACCGGAGATGAAGTGGTCCAGCCTTATTCCGCGCAACCCCTCGGCTATCTCGCCGAGGTCGGGGTTCTCCCAGAACCTCCGCCACTCTTCGTGCTTCGGCGGCAGGTTCATCGTGTTTATGTACTGGTGTTTGTCCCTCCACATGTGCCCGCACTCCCCGCCTATTATGAACTTCACACCGAGTCTTTCGGCTTCTTTGTATATCTTTGAGTTCAGAAGCTGCGCGGCTTCGTAGCTGTGGAAAGTTCCGAAGTTTCCACCCTCGCTGGCGTACGTTGACCACGTGATCGTTATGCCGTAGCGCTCTTCGAGCTCGTTGAAGAGCAGCAGATAGCCGAGCATCACGTACCAGTGCGGGGTGGCAAAGAAGTCCGCCGAGGGGGCGACGAAGAGAACGTCAGCACCCTTCTTGTTTATGTAAGTGTGCAGCTCGAAGCCTGTTATGTCTTTCAGCTCCTCAAGTCCCTGCTGTATCGCTCCGTACATACCTCCCGGCAGAAGACCGAGATGGTTACCGGTTCTCGAAGATGCTTCGATCGAGATGGTCATGAATCGCTGGTTTATGCCTATCCTGCTGAGCATCCTGCGGGTCCACCAGACGATTTCAGCTGTGTCGATTCCGTAGGGGCAGAAGAGGCTGCAACGCCTGCAAAGCGAGCACTGGTACATGTAGTAGTACAGCTCCCTGATTACGTCCTCGCTCAGATCTCTGGCTCCGGCTATCTCGCCGAAGATTTTTCCGCTCGGTGTGAAGTATCGTCTGTAAACGCTCCTTATGAGCTCAGCCCTCGCGACCGGCATGTTCTTCGGATCGCCCGTGCCTATGTAGTAGTGGCACTTGTCCGCACAGGCTCCGCAGCGTACGCATATATCCATGAAGAGTTTGAAAGCTCTGTTCTTCTCGATCGTGTCTTTCATAGCTTCGATGAATATCTCCTTCCAGTTTGGAGGGAGGTTGAGGTTGTGAATGTCTCTCTCCACATCGCCGAAGGGCATCTTGAACCACTCTGAATCCACCTGCTTGGGCAGGGACATGTAGCTCGTCTTTCCCTCCTCGAACTCCCTGACGGGCTTCAGCAGCTCCCTCCAGCTCGGGAAGCGTTGCCTTATCTCAACCCTCTCGACCTCCACAATACCACCTCACAGTTCGGGCTTGATCGTGAACTCGCTCTCCTCTATCTCGTCGAGCTGGTCTTTATACATCTCGTAGTAGGTGTCCCAGTCGAGTTTCTTCGTCTTGAAGGTCCTTCCAGCCACAGTTATCCCCCTCGTAAGTATCGGCTCCGTCGGGTTCGGGTCCCACGGGTTCACGTGCCTCCTGAAGCGGTTGTCGTTTGGCATGCTCCGCGTCGGCGAGAAGAACACACCGCCAGCGTGCATCAGCTTGCTGAACGGGAAGTAAGCTAAGAGGAAGCTTCCGAGCGCGAAGTGCACGTAGAATATCGGCTCGATCGTGTTCGCAACCTCCACGGCTTTCGCGACGTTGAAAGTCATGAGACTCATCAGCAGCTCCTTGACGGCTACGAGGTCGGCTTTGAAGAAGTAGCGCATGACGTTTCCGCTGACCGTTATCGCCAGCAGTAAAGCCAGCGCGAAGTGGTCGCTGGGAAGACTGAGCGTTCTCTCCCTCGAAAGGACGAGGCGGCGGAGCCACAGAAAAGCCAGGGCTACGACGATCGTCACGCCAGAGACGTAGACCGAGGGGACGAAGATACCTTTGAAGGACTCAAGCTCGCTGAGCGTTTCGACGAAGCTCGGTACCGGTTCGAAGAAGAACCTCATGTGCCTGATCAGGACGAGGAGCAGACAGTAGTGGAAGATTATCGCAAACAGCCACAACCATCTCGCGTCCTTCTGCGAGACCCTGTCGAGGTAGTACCTCGTGTTCCTGAGCAGGCTGCGGAAGGCGAATATCTCCAGTATCATCCTGCCTATCAGCTCCCAGCGCGAGAAGGGTGAGTCGAAGCGGTCGTAGATGGTTCTGCGAACGAACGGAAAGGACTTCGCTTGCCCGCTCGTCGTGGGTATCTTAAGGGGCTGGGGGCTGTTAGCCCACTCGACTATTCTGTAGATCACACCGACGACGAATATCGCGAACGCTACGTAGGGGACAACGACTCCGAATATCACACCGATCATTACTCAACCACCTCCTCCGTAGCTTTCTCTGGCAGCAGCGCGAAGAGTTTGACGCCTACGGCGTAAGCGAGCAGCACGCCGGTTATGAGTCCTATCACAGTCAGCCACTCGTAGACAGTTGGCGTGTAGGCTACGATGTAACCTTCAAGCGTGTGCAGGGATTCCAACTCGTATCCGTGTATGTACTCCTCCGGGTAAGCCTGACCCGGAACTATGAGGTAGAAGCGCTCTGCGAAGACCATCGCAGCGTGCAGCACGCCGGCGAAGCTTATCCAGCGCATATCGTAGCCGGTCTTGGGGTTGAGAATTATCAGCACCGGCACGATGATTCCAAAGACTGCAAGAAGCCAGAAGCTCCAGAAGTGCGCGTCGCCTGGGTTGAAGAAGACGAAGTTTATCGCTCCCTTCAGAGCGGGTATGTAGCCCTTTTCGAGGGCTTCAACTGCCAGCATGTAACCGAGGATCATCGTCAAGCCCACGAAGATCATGCCGAGTTCCCTTATCAGCGAAGGGCTTAGCTCCCTCTTCGTCCACCTGAAGGTCAAGTAGAGCACGGCTATGAGCAATCCCAGTCCCGAGGTTATGGCGCAGACTATGAACATCGGAGGTGTTAGAGCCGAATGCCAGAGCTCCCTGGCGTATATGAACCCGTAGATAGCCCCCGTACCGCTGTGCACCAGCACCGCCCAGAAGACAGCTAAACATGCCATGAAGCGAGTAGCTCTCTCCATCTCCTCGAACTGGACCAGCAGGTATATCGCGCAGATCACGAAGTAACTTGAGTAAAGGAAGGCGTTCCAAGAGAATATCGAGGTCGGGTTGAAGTAGCGGACGGCGTTCATGAAGTGGTAGAGTTTTCCGATGTCGAAGGCGATGCAGGTTATAGCGGCAACGATCCAAGCAGCTGCGAGGAAGGCAGCAGCCCTGCTGAATACCTTGTACTTCTCAATCCCGAGAACGCCGGCGAGGGCTGAGACTATGAGCGACCCGGCGCTCAGCCCTATGAAGTAGGGGATTCCGGCGTTGACTATGCCCCAAGGTATGCGGTTGCTCAGCCCGCTGTAGCCGCCGTAGGCGAATTCGAGGTAGTAGCTGTAAATTCCCAACGCCGTAAAAGCCGCCAGAATCGCCAAGATCGCAAAGTACTGGGGTGAAGACCCGTCGATCTTCTTAAACTCCACCGCCACAGGGTCACCCCCTAAGGTTCGTGTAGTAAACGTGCGGATCGGTTCCCAGGTTCGCCCTCAGCTGCAGGACCACGTTTTCCCTCACGATCCTCGCAACCTCACTGTTCGGATCCTTGATGTTGCCGAAAACGAGCGCGCCTTTACCGAACTTTTGACAGGCTTCGACGCAAGCCGGAACGGGCTCTTCTCCTCTCGCAACAGCCTCGTCGATGCGGTGCGCGCAGAAGGTGCACTTCTCGACTACCCCTTTAGTGCGCGGCGGAACCCTGGGGTTCACCTTCTTGAGGTGTTCCCTCGGGTCTTCCCAGTTGAAGCTCCTCGCCCCGTACGGGCACGCTACCATGCAGTACCTGCAGCCGATGCAGCGGTGGGTGTCGATCATTACGATCCCGTCGGGTCTCTTGAAGCTCGCAAGCGTCAGGCAGACGGCAACGCACGGCGGGTGCTCGCAGTGGTTGCAGAGCAGGGGGATGTAGTACTCCTTCGGGTTCGCGACACCCTCCTTTTTTATCTTGGCTATCCTCATCCACTGGGGATCTATCCTCTTGTCCTCGAACTCGGGAACGTTGTTCTCTAGGTCGCAGGCGACGACGCACGGCGGTTTTACTTCGGTATTGCCGGTCTTTGCGATGAACTCCTCCATGCACTCCGTGCACTTTTCTATGTCGACCGCCATAGCCCAGCGCCTCTTTTCACTGACTTCCCTTGCCGAATACTGCATGCTGCTAACCGGGATCGCTACCGAAGCAGCCGAGGCTCCGACGAATATCAGGAACTTCCTACGCGACATCATATCGACGCCTCCAGTTGCTGAACGGCTCAGCGAGATTGAAATCCCACCATTTTAACCTTTCCGTTTTTGTGCAAAGGTTTATAGGTCACCGTAGTTATTGCTGCCATGCTCCCCAAGTTCATTTTTCAGGCAAGGGAGAATCTCGTCGAGAAACCGTGGGGAGGAGAATGGATAGCCATGCTGAAGGGCTTCCACGGAAGGTACGGTGAGTCTTGGGAATTCTCAGCCCATCCGTCCAACCCTTCGGAAGTTCTCATCGGAGGTAAAGCGGTTAGCATGCTCGAACTCTTCTCGAAGTTCAGGAAGGAGCTGCTGGGTAGTTTAGAGGGCAAGTACGACCGCTTTCCTATCCTCGTCAAGCTCCTCGACGTCAGCGAGAGGCTGAGCGTTCAGGTACACCCGAGCGATGAGGTTGCAAGGGAGCTCGGAGAAGATGATGTCGGCAAGGACGAAGCTTGGCTCTGCCTTTCGAATGGCAAGATTTACGCGGGTTTCAGCAGAGACCTGAACAGGGAGGAATTCGAGGAACTTGTTAGGGAAGGAAGGGTTCTCGAAGTCATGAACAGCTTCGAAGCTTCCCCCCTCGATACTTTCAGAATCGATGCCGGCGTTGTGCACGCAGCTGAGGGTGTAAGACTCTTCGAGGTGTCTACGAACTCGAACCTCACCTACCGCGTTCAGGATTTCTACGGTAGGGAGGTGGACGTAGAAAAGGTTCTGAGGGCTGTCAAGCTCGGCAGAAGCGATGTCAGAGGAGAGAAGGGAAGGATAGAGACCGAAAAGTTTGGGATAGAGGTCGTGGAAGTTAAAGGTGCTGTGGAGTTCGCGATAGACACGTTCAACGTGCTCTTCGGACTCGAAGGTTTTTCGCTTCTCAGAAGTGACAAGGAAACTGCGGAGCTTCACAAGGGTTACTCGTGCCTGGTGCCAGCCTCGACCGAGAACTACACGATAATCTCTGAAAGTGCGAAGGTCGTGCGGGTGTATCCGAAATAGAAAGACAGAAATAAGGTCTGCAAGCCGAGTTCCCATGGATTTGATACTCATCGCCGCGCTGATCGTCGGCTTCTACGTAGCATGGAACATTGGAGCTAACGATGCTGCCAACTCGATGGCTACGTCTTACGGCAGCGGTGCGCTGACACTCAAGCAGATCATCGTCGTCGCCGCAACGCTCGAATTCTGCGGCGCGTTCTTCTTCGGCAAGAGGGTGACGCACACAGTGGCTAAGGGCATAGTCCCGATAGAGCTCATAGACCCGAACATAGTAGCCATAGGTGCGCTCGCAGCTCTGCTGTCGGCTGGAATATGGATAACCGTCGCCACATACTACAGACTGCCGATATCCACAACCCACTCGATCGTTGGGGCGATGCTGGGCTTCGGTCTGGCAGCAGTTGCTGAAGATTTAATCTCGCTCGATCAGATAAAGTGGAACGTCTTAGTTAAAATAGTAGCAAGCTGGATCGTTTCACCGATTTTCGGAGCCGCTCTCGCCTTTCTGACTTTTTCCGTGATAAGATACCTCTTACTCGAAAACTTCGAGCCTTCGAGCGTCGAACACGTATTTAGATATCTGCAGGTGCTGACGGCTTGCTACATGGCTTTCGCCCACGGCAGCAACGATGTCGCGAACGCTGTCGGTCCGGTAGCTGCAATCTTGGGCGTAAGAGAAGTTCCCGCGTGGGTTTTGCTGTTCGGAGGTTTGGGAATAGCCACCGGAGTCGCGACGTGGGGTTACAGAGTCATAGAGATGGTCGGAAAGAACATAACCGAGCTGACGTTCACGAGGGGATTTTCTGCTGAGTTTGCGACCGCTACTACCGTCATCCTCGCCTCCCACCTCGGCATGCCTATATCTACAACGCACACGCTCGTGGGCAGCGTCATAGGAGTGGGGCTCGCCGGCGGTATAGCGAGCGTGAATCTCAGAGTCGTCCAAAGGATTATATTTTCGTGGATATTAACAGTCCCAGCGGCTGCTATGCTGACCATAAGCCTCTACACACTGATGGTGGTGTTCGTATGAAGTTCTTCAGATCTGTCGGAGAGATCTTCGGATACTCACCCTTCAAAGCCCTCAGAAGACACGCCAGCCTGTGCGGTAGAGCTGTGGGTGTCCTACAGAGAGAGTTCGAAGCTCTGCGACGCGGGGACTGGGAAGAGGTCGAAGCTCTGAGAGAAGAGATCGACGAACTCGAACACGATGCGGACAAGATAAAGGAAGAAATTAGAACGAACCTGCGGAGGTCTCTTATGCTCGTGGTCGACAGGCACGATCTGCTCGAATTTCTGAGAGTCCAAGATGACATAATAAACTACTGCGAGCACGTCGGGCACATGCTGACGTTCAGGGAGGTAAAAGCCCCGGAAAATGTTTGGAAAGAGTTCGAGATTCTACTCTCGAAGATAATGGAAGCCGTAAACGAATACGAGGAGCTCGTCGACCACATATCCAAGCTCGTGGAGAGGTCATTCTCCAAGAAGGAAGTTGAGGCTACGGTCGAGCACGTGCCCCGGATAGAGAGACTCGAACACGAGTGCGACCTCGTCCAGATAGGTCTGCACAAGCTCATTCTGAACTGCGACCTCGACCCCCTCGACGCTTACCTGATGTCCCAGTGGGTAGTGAAGCTCGGAGAGATAGCGAACTCCGTGGCGAGGGCTGCCGACAGGTTCAGGACGATGCTTCTCGGGAGGTAGAGTAGTAGTTGAAGATAGCCGTTGCGAGGGCTGCGAGCATCGGAGCCAAAAAGAAGCCGAGGATACCAGCCGCAAGTCCCCCACCTATGAACGCCAGCATGAGGGCGAGGGGGTGTATCTTGGCTCTGTACCCCACGAAGTGCGGTCTCAGGAGGAGCTCGGGCAGGATGTAGAAGAACACAACGCCTACGATCAGGAAGTATACACCCGTCCAGACGTTCCTCAGAATCAGGTAGATTCCGACCGGCAGTATCACCATCCACTCGGCAAAGATCGGTATGAGGGCTGCGAGGAACATGAGGGCAGCAAGAAGCGGGACGAAGGGCACTTGGAAAAACCAGAAGTATGGGAGACTCGCAAAACCTATCATTATAGCCACCAGAAAGTTTCCGAACCACAGAGACTCGAAGGTCTCGTCGAGCTCCTCCACGAACTTTCCGAACTCCTCCCTACTCTCTTCCGGAACTACTCCAATCAGCCTCCGTATGAACGACTCGGAATCGGCGAGGACGTAGAAGCATACCACCACAGACACGGCGAAGTTGAGGATCAGGATCGCGACTGTTCGGGTGACCTCTATAGCCGAGCTGCTGAGCTTGGACTCCAGATACTTCACGATCGTTCCAGTCAGTCCTCTCAACCTCTGCTGATCTATTTCGATGCCCAGATCCTTCAGAGATGCGAGCAGTGAACTCTCGAACTCCTCGTAGTGCGTGATCAGGTAGATGGCTTGATTCGTCCCGATCACCAGCCCGTAGAAGATGAGAACGAAGACGGGTATCACTATCACGAGCGTCGCGAGCAGGGAAGACGGAAGCTTTCCGATGCGGGAGAGCTTCTTCTTGATTGGTTTGGCAGCGTAAGCTAAAGCAACGCCCATGACGATGCCGTCCAGGAGGGGGGAGAAGAGGTAAACTATGAGGAAGGTGAGGAGCAGTATCAGAGCTGCTAGCATTGCGCTCCAAAGTTTCATGGGGTAAGTTTTCTCGCAGATTTATTAAACCTTCCAGCAACTCCTACCGATGTTCGCGGTTGACGGCAACAGGCTGATACCCAGGAGTTCCGACGTTCAGGTTGGGGGCTACGGAAGAGATGACATAGTCGTTTACAAGGGCGCTCCGGTTGCGATCGCAGCTGTAGAGAAGAGGTTGAAGGAGATGGGCTACGATGCCAAACTCAGGAACGAAAACGGAGTTCTCGTCGTTGAAGGTGTGGATGCTGCGAAAGCTGCCGAAGTGCTGGAGGAGATGCTTAGAAGCGCCGAAAGAGATATCGAGGAGTTCGAGAGAGTCGTAAACGAGGCAATAGACAGCTACATGAAGAAGTACGGAAAATGAAGGTGAGCATAGTCCTCCCAGCCTACAACGAGGCGGAGAGGATCGAGAGGGCGGTCGGGGAGGTAAAGAGGGCAGCCGAGGCTACGGGCTACGACTACGAAATAATAATAGCAGAGGACGGCTCCACCGACGGAACGGATGCGATCGCCGCACGAATAGCGTCGGAAGACGGTAAAGTTAGACATCTGCACAGCGACGAGAGACTCGGGAGGGGCAGAGCGCTCATGAGAGCTTTCGAAGCTGCAGAGGGTGACGTTGTAGTCTACATGGACGTCGACCTCGCAACGGATCTGAAGCATCTGAAGGAGCTCATCGACGCGGTGGCGGTAGAGGGGTACGACATAGCAACCGGTTCGAGGTTGATGAGGGGCAGCGATGCTAGCAGACCGCTGAAGCGCGACCTTGCTTCGAGGGCTTACAACCTCCTCGTAAGACTCCTCCTCGGGTCCAAGCTCAGGGACCACCAGTGCGGCTTCAAGGCTTTCAGGCGGGAAGTCGTGCTGGAGATCGGAAAGGAGGCAAAAGACGGGCACTGGTTCTGGGATACGGAGGTTTTGGTTCTCGCGCAGCGGAAGGGGTTGAGAGTGAAGGAGATACCAGTCCGCTGGCGGCACGGAGGTGCGACGAAGGTCGATTTCAGGCGAGATGTCGTTTACATGTTCTCCCAGATACTGAGAATGTGGTCTTCGGAGAACAGAAGGGGGCTGAAGCTCTTCAGCGCACTCCTCGCTCTGATGATCGTGCTGACTCTCGTATACCTAGCGGGAACTGCGAGGTTCGTACAGTATCTGTCGATGCTCAACTTCAACTTCTTGGCAGCCGCTTTCGCGCTTTACTCTGCCTCCTACATCTTCAGGGGAGCCAGATTCTCCTACATCCTCGGCAGAGTCGGGGCTTCGCAACCCGTTACGGTTTCGGCTGCTGCCGTAAGCATAAGCCAGACCGTCAACGTCGTAACGCCCGTTAGAATAGGCGACCTGGCGAGGGCTTTCGTTTTCGCGAAGAGGGGTGTGGAGTACGAGAAGTCGCTCGGCGGAGTTGCTGCGGAGCGAATCTTCGACGTCGCTTCGATAGCCGTCATCGCCGCAGTTGCCGCTGCCTATCTCGGAATTTCCGCCGGAGAGATATACTACGCTGCAGCCTTCGCAGCCCTCGCAGCTGCAGCCGTGGCTGCGCTTTCGAGGATGGAGAACTTCGTCGGGAGGATTTCGAGGGTCGCAGTAACGACCTTCAACCTGAGGGACGGCGTAGTCCTATTCGCTCTCTCATCGCTGATATGGCTAACAGACATAGCGACGTGCTACCTGATACTCGGCAGTTTCTCCGCCAACTTCGCCCTAGCGGCGCTTGCCGTGGCTGTGGGTAACATAGTAAAGGCTGTCCCGATTACACCCGGCGGAATAGGTACCTACGAAGCGGCTGTAGCAGCTGTGTTGAGCAGAGGTTACGAGTTCGGACTGGCAATAACGGTCGCGATCGTTGATCACGCTGTCAAAAACGTTGCAACCGTGCTGCTCGGAGCTGCGGCAATGCTCTGGCTGAACGTGAGGTTGAAGGATCTCGAATGATACACGCGCTGAACTTCTACCTCGCTTCACTGCTGATAACTCCTGTCTTCAGAGAATTCGAATACGGCATCGCCAGAATGTTCTCCCTGCTCGTCCTCTCAAGCGCAACCTTCGCGCTCTCAATCTTCCTGCCGTTCAAAACAGCCTTCTACATCTCTTTTTCCGCCATGCTCCTGATCTCGATTTTGAGGATCAAAGATTTCAAAATTCCAAAGGAGGAGGCAGTCTTTGCAGCCACCTACTCCTTCTTCACTATCTTAAGATTCGTGGACCCCACGATACTCGATGCGGAGAAGTTCATGGACATGGCTTTCGTCAACTCGATACTCAAAGCCACCTCGATGCCCCCGGACGACCCGTTCATGGCTGGTATGAAGCTGGACTGCTACTACTACTTCGGTCACGTCATCGCGGCTACGATAGTTATGATGTCCTTCGCGCCACCCGAGATCGGGTACAACGTAGCCGTGGCTGCGATACCTGCCTACTCCGCTCTGCTCTTCTACGAGTTTTCGAGGTCGCTCCGCTGGACGATCCTGGCGCTCTTCTCCGGAAACCTCTTCGCAGTCGTCGACCTCGTAGACAGAATCGCCAGAGCCAGACCCATAGACGGCAGCTACTACTGGAACGCCACCAGGGTGATCGAGGGGACCATAAACGAGTTTCCGTACTTCAGCTTCATCCACGCCGACCTGCATGCGCACGTGATAGCGATCCCCCTCGTCCTCCTGCTCTTCGTCTCCCTGCAGAAAAGGCGCTACGAAGTTCTTCCGCTAACGCTGTTCGCTATCTTCGCATCGAACACCTGGTACTTCCCCCTCTCGCTCCTACTCGTTGTAGGAACTTTCGACCGGAAAGTAATCGCTTATTCCTCGCTCTCCTTCATCCCCATACTCGCCTTCTACCTCTCGATGAACACTCCGGCAGCCAAGGTAGAGTTCGTCGGCGAAAAAAGCGATCCCCTGCAGTTTCTGCTCTACGCAGCCTTCCCGCTCGCGGTCTGCTACCTCTCGACCGATCGCAGAGCTCTCTACTCTCTGCCCATCGCGATCGCAGCTTCGACTGCAAGCCCAATTCTGGCATTATTGATCCCCGTTCTGTTCACAAAACGCCAGTCTTTGCCGTTCGCAGTTGCGGCTTTCGCAGCTTTCACGATCCCGGAGTTCGTAGCCGTGGAGTCGAGGATGAACACTGTCTTCAAGTTCTACCTCTTCGGCTGGCTGAGCGCCTATGCAGCTGCTTCGCTCAGCGTGGAGAGGAAGAAGTTGCTGACGGTTCTGCTCGCCCTCTCTCTCGTCTACCCGGTCGTAGCGACGCCGGTGAGGTATCACGAGTTCGAGAACACGCTCGACGGTATGAACTTCGTAAGGAGTTATGGAGAGTACGAGGCTCTTAAGTGGCTCCAAGAGAGGAGGGGCGTTGTGATAGAAGAGGGGTGCTCGAAGATCCTCTGCGCCTACCACTACGGAGGGCGCGTAGCAGCGTTCACGGGAAATCCAGCGGTGATAGCCTGGACCAACCACGAGTACGTTTGGAGGAGAGACATGAAGGAGATCGTCGAGCGTTCTCGCGATGTGGAGAGCTTCTACAGAGCCGAGAGCTGCGATGAGATGTGGCGGATCGTTGAGAAGTACAACGTCAGTTACATCTTCGTCGGCGTGGAGGAGGAGAGGGTGTTCGGCGTAAAGGCTGAAAAGTTCGAGAGGTGCTTCGAAAAGGTGTTCGAGGACGTCAACGCGGTGGTCTTTTCGGCAAAGGATAAAAAGTCCAGCGAGGTTTTCGAGCATGGATAGCATCGACGTCGAGATACTCCGAAGACTCGGGAAGAACGCAAAAACGACGCTTGCGGAGATTGCAAACGAGCTCGGAATAGCCGTTTCGAGCGTCCACAAGAGGGTCAAGAGGTTGGAGGAGGAGGGAGTGATAGAAAAGTACGCTGCGATCGTGAACCCCGATTTCTTCAATGCCGTCACGGCTTTCCTGCTCGTAAGCGCCGAGGATGCCGACGCCGTGGCGGAAGAAATCAAAGACATTCCCGGAGTTCTAGAAGTCTACAAGACCCTCGGAAACTTCAACGTCGTCGCTAAAGTGAGAAAGGAGAGTCTCGACGGTATCGCCGACGTTACGTCGAGCGTATCCAGCATAGAAGGTGTGATGATGGTCGAGTGCATCGTGGCAACGAGGAGGGTGAAAGAGGACGTCTGGACTCCGGAGGTGGTAGCTTGGAAGAATACAAGGTAGCAGCCCTGCTTTTGAGCGTCGCCTACCTGATGATCGGCGGCGGCTACATAATCTACATCTACGACTCCTACCGCAGAACGTCTCAGCGCTTCCTGCTGGTTCTGTCGTTCGGACTGTTCATGATGATCGTCGGAGGGGTGCTGCCGATACTGGCGTTCGTCGCTGAGCTACTTGACAAAAGCATCGTGATCGTCGCAATCGTTTTTCAGATAATCGGAATAAGCACGGTGTTCTACTCGACGGCAAAATGACGCGCAAAATCGTAAGGAAGTGGAGACTTATAAAGCTGTCGAGGGTCCAGTCGGAGTTTCTGCTCGAATTCTTTAAGGAGTGCGTCGAGAGGCTGGAGGACGCCAGGGACGTCGCAAAGGAGGTGGCTTACAGAATTGGATACCAGATGGGCGAAGAAATCGCGTCGATAAAGATCGAAAATATAGACGAAGCTCTGGAACTCGTAGCCATGCTCAGCGGCGTCAGAAGTTCTGCTGGCAGCGTCGAATGCTGTCCGCTCGTGGTCTTTGCAGACGTCAGAGATGCCGACATCTGCAAGCACTTCTTCGAAGGGTTCTTCGCAGCCCTCGGTTTCGAAGTTGAAGTCGACGCCGTATGCGGCGAGGCTGTCAGTATTCGGGATCGAAGGGGAGAGTTGCAAAGACCTTCGCGTCCTCGACGAGGTTAGACACCACGCAGTATTCGTTCGGCTGATGGGCAGTACCGTCAGCCGTCAGCCAGGCGGCTGTGTTCACGTATCCGGAACTTCTGAGTATGGCTGCGCAGGTGTTTCCGCCTATGCCGATCGTTCTCGCCTCGATACCACGCAGCTCAAGCAGCACTCTCTTCAACCTCACGACTATCTCAGCGCTCTCCGGAGTTGGCGGCGAGCTATCACTCTGAACAACTTCCAGGTCTATCTTCTTTCCGTCTCTCATCTCGTGGAACTCCCTTATGTCGTTGATGTAGTCCAGGACTTCGCGCAGGTCGTAATCTGGCAGTATTCTGCAGTCCATATAGCTCACGTCGATTCCCGGAATCGTGTTCACGTTCTCGACGTTCTTCTCCCTCTTGGTAGGCTCGAAGGTGGAGTAGGGCGGGTTGAACAGGTAGTTTTTGGCGGAGAACTTCGCGTGGAGCTTCTCGTCGAGGTCGATGAGGAACCTCATAGCCCTGCGGGCTGCGTTCAAACCTTTAGGATTGCTCGCGTGCGATTGGTCGCCGTAGACAATGAACTTTAACCACAGTATGCTCTTCTCGGCGATCTCTATGGCGTCGCCCTTCGGACTGCTAACGTCCGGCACGAGGAACATGTCGTCCTTGTCGAAGGGTCTGTGCTTCAGAAGGTGCCTCATCCCGTACCTGCTTCCGCACTCCTCGTCGCTTACGAACACGAGTCCGAGACTGTATTTGGGTGTTAAACCGCTCTCGTGTATCGCCTTAGCTGCGTAGAGCGAGGCGACTATAGCCTGCCCGTTGTCCTCCGCTCCGCGACCGTAAATCCTGTCACCCTCAACGTGCGCTTCGAATGGCGGATACTTCCACAGCTCTACATTGCCCTCGGGAACGACGTCGAGGTGGGAAACTATCCAGATCGTTCTTTCGAGTGCCCCCCTGAGCTTTGCAACGATGTTCGGTCTGACACCACCTCTAGCTCTCTCGTCGCTCGCGTCGAACCTCTCGACCTCGCAGAAGTCGAGGTGCTTCATGAGATACTCAGCCCTCTCAAGCTCGCCGTCGCCTCCGAAGTCTGGAGGAACGGCTTTTATGCGTATCAGGTCGCTGAGCGTTTTCACCATCTCCTTTCTATACTCCTCGACCCTCTCCACTATCATATTCCCATCTCCTCCAGGAGCTTCAGCAACCTACTGGCTTCGGCTCTCACCACTTCATCACCCGTTCTTCTGAGTATTTCGAGCTCCGCTACAACGCCAGCCAGAGCCCTGAAATCTCCTCCCTTTCTGGCGATCTCCTCGAGCGTTCTGAGACGGTTTAGAGCCCTTATGTCCTTGCGGAGCTCTTTCACGAGCGATTCGAGTAGCTCCGCAACCTTCCTGCCGAAAGGCGTAAGTCTGACAACTCTGACCCTGCCTTCGAGCCTCGTCTCCACGAGCGAGTTCTCCTCAAACTGTTTTATCAGCCTCGAAACGTAGCTGTACGGCGAGTTGACAGCATTAGACAGCTGCGAAACGTAGAGCTTAGCGTTGCGCCTCTCGGCTTCGAGTATCTGCAGAAGGACGTTCACAGTTTTTTCGTGAAGGAACATGCTGCAGAGACTCAAACCGACACCCCAGAAAAAGCACTTACGGGGATATTTAACTTTCACGAGTAGGATTATAACTAACAGACCCCGGAATCGAGGCGAGGGGCATGCCCTGCCAGCTGAGTCTCATTATTACAATATAACTTAACGATAGAAATATATGTCAAAATAAATCAGGATCGACATGCTTCAAGTCGACATTCTCTGGGTTTACGGAATAGGAGCCATGTTCGCAACCGCGGCAGCCAAACAGATAAAATCGAGGGGAGATTTTGGAATTTACATGGCTGCGCTTATGATCTACATATCCACAATCTTCGTCCCGGAAGCGATCTGGTTGCTGTGGAGCTTCCCGAGCTGGGAGACCATGCACGTCTGGCAATCGCTTGACGCGATACCTACAGCCTACGCGGCTCTTTTCATAGCGGGGGATGCTCTACTAGCGCTGATCGGTTTTATCGTCGCTGCAAAGCTCATTTTGAGCGGGAGGGAGTATCTGGCTCACATCCAGTGGATCGCCGGATACTTCGGCTTCTTCTTCGTCCTGATCCACGGCTGGGATGGCACCGGATGGCAGAGGTTCACGTGGGATCCGACGGTAACTGGTGAGCCCTGGGAGCCGGGGAAGACAATGCTCTTCGATTTTGCAACGAGCAACGTAGCGTTTAACGCAATGGCGATCCCTACCATAGCACCGCTGATAATCGGGGGCTATATGTGGCTCAGGGGAGGACATAAAGCTTCGGGTCTCAGCCCAGAGGTTGCCTCGACCCTCGCCGCAAGGGGCGTCGGGATGTACCTGCTCGGAGTCGGGGTTTCACTTCTGATGGCTCTGATCGCGACGCTGATATCTATCTACGCCTCGTGCACAATTGGAATTTTCAGCATCGCCGTCGGGGTGGTACTTACAGCCATGGTCGCTTACCTCGTTGCCCTCAGAAGGGGTGCGCCGCTTTACGAAGCGCTGCACAGGTATTTCAACCTGATTTGATTCTCAAACGCAGTCGAGCTCAAAATCCCGTAAGTAGCCTCTCCGCAACCTTTTCGCACTTCCTCAGCACCTTCTCCTCGTCGACGCTCAGCATTATGCCATCTTCTAGCACAACCTCGCCGTCGACTATCAGAGTCGAGACCTCCCCGGGGGCGAAGACTATCGAGTTCTCGTCGTAGCTCGGAAAGTGCTGAATCTTCTTCGGGAATATCGCTATGTCCGCGAGTTTTCTTGCATCTATCTCGCCGCCTTCGAATCCGTATGCCCTGTAGCCGTTTCTCGTAGCCATCTCGATCAACCTTGACGCCTTGATCGGCTTCCTACGGAGGAGCTGAAGGAGGGCAGCGATTCTTACTTCGTGTGCGACGCTCAGAGTGTTGTTACTCGCCGCCCCGTCCGTTCCTATGCACACGTTTACACCGGCTTCAACCATCTCCGCAACTCGAGCCACGCCGGAGCCGAGCTTCATGTTGCTCGCCGGGCAGTGGGCTACGCTCACCTTCCTTTTAGCCAACAGCTCTATTTCGGCATCGCTCAACCACACGGCGTGCGCCAGAACGGTTCTGGAGTCCAGAAACCCCAGACTTTCGAGCAGTTCCACTGGGCGCTTTCCGTACCTCCTCTTTATTTCTCTGACCTCCCACAGCGTTTCCGCGA
The DNA here is from genome assembly GCA_040514265.1 of Archaeoglobaceae archaeon. Taxonomy (GTDB): domain Archaea; phylum Halobacteriota; class Archaeoglobi; order Archaeoglobales; family Archaeoglobaceae; genus WYZ-LMO2. The sequence goes on from JBEVCD010000018.1 coordinate 60,528, forward strand.
CGTGTATGTGCTTGACGTAATCGTGCCTCTTCACCTCCTCCAGGAACTCGGGAGAGCACGTGTAAGGAGCGTGAGGAGCCAGAGTCGCCCTGATCCTACCGTTAAAAGCGCCGTCCCAGAGCTTCGCAAACCTGAGACCCTCGGAAAGTTCCTGCAATGCTCTTTCAGCGTCCCCCCTGTCAGCCATCCCGTAGCCGAGGGCAGCCCTTAATCCGGCATCACCCACCGCTTTGGCGACGGCATCCATGTGGATGTACATGTCAGCAAAACCAGCTACCCCACTCCTGGCCATTTCCACACACGCGAGCAGGCTTCCCCAGTACACATCCTCGCCTCTCATCTTTCCCTCTATCCGCTGCACCACGCTCAGCCACTCCAAGAGAGGCAAACCCTCCGCTACGCCCCTGAGCAGAACCATCGCCGCGTGCGTGTGGGCGTTGAAGAGAGCCGGTAGAACGAAGCATCCGGATGCGTTTATCTTCAAGTCCGCGGAGACTTCTTCTTTCCCAACATAGGAGATTCTGTTGCCGTTAACGGCTACGTTGCACTCCACGAACCTCCCTTTTACCCAGCAGAGACCTCCGAGTATCGCCAGATCGTACATGCTACCCGCGTTCTGAGCGATTGACATAAAAAGTTCGCCTTAAAACTCAAGCGTGTGGGAGTCGATAAGGTTGATCGACCCCGGCAGACTTAGGACACTCGTAAACCAGAGACAGATCGAATTCGTCACTCTGCTGACGGTCCTGACAATAGGAGTTGTTTCCTTCGTCATCAGCAGAGCAAACCCGGCTTTTTCACCGCTCTTCAACGCCCTGATTCTTGGCATCGTCCTCGGATACTTCGTAGAGCAGGAAACAAAGGAGGTTGCAAAGAGGCTGATAGGCGTCATGCTCCCGATATCCGTAGCCCTCTACGGCTTCAACATGAGCATGGAGCCTCCTAAAATAACGGGCAAGATTCTGGCTGCAGAGCTGCTGGTCGTATTCACGATATTCTGCTCGGTTTACTCAGCCTCACGCTTCCTCAGACTCGGACAGAAGATGTCCGTTCTCCTGTCGTGTGGAGCCGGCATATGCGGTGTCTCGGCAATCGCAATAGTGGCGCCGATAATCAAGCCGAGACGCGAGGAGTTCTCGGCTGCAATAATAGTGATAACAGTCGTCGGCTTGACGGCAGCGCTGATATACACGTCCATGTTCAAGCTCGGGATCGTTGAGAAGTTAGCGTTTCTAGCCGGTTCAACGCTCCCGCACACCGGGCTCGTGAAGATAGCCACTTCTCCATTCGGAGCTGAGGTCGAGAGCACGGCTATGGCGATAAAAGCCGTCAGGATCGCGATGATCGCCGTCGTTGCTCTGATCTTATCGCTCTTTTACACAGAAAAGAAGTTCTACGTTCCGTGGTTCGTCATGGCTTTCGTTGCGACTGCCCTCATAGGCTCCTACCTCGGCGAGGTTGCAAGTCCACTGAAAAACCTATCCACGATCCTCTTCGCCTCAACGCTCGCCCTCATAGGCACAACCGTCGAAGTGGATGAAATTTACCGCGTCGGTGCAAGACCCCTCGTAGCCGCTTACGTCGGCTGGCTGGTGTCGTTTGCTGTGTTCATTGCCATTCAGGGCGAGGTGCCATGATCGGTCGGCTCACGGGGATTGCACTGCTCATAAGTGCCATCACGGCTGTTCTATCTTACCTCATCAGCGTCTCCTCGCTTCCGCCGGTCTTCTACCTGTACGCTCTCGTAATCGCCGCAGGCATAGGTCTTTTTTCGTTCGGCAGCATAATGAGACCGATCCTCGAACTGAAGGACCTTGTCGGAGCCGGAACGGTTCAGGAACTTGAAGCAACGGTGAGAAGAACTCTGGAAGAGAGCTCCGCAAGGCTGAGAGAGCTGGAGAACAGATATGAATCGCTGCTGAAAGCTACCAGCTCTTTCGCCTGGGTATTTGAAGTCGAGGACGGAATCATCGTAAACTCCAGCTCTGCTGGGCTCCTCGGATACGAGGACTTCGAGGTCGTGGGAAAGAGAGTGGAGGAAATCTTCGAGGTCTTCGGAAGGGAGGCGGTAGCCAGGAAGAAAGACGGAAGTCTCGCGAGGCTCGAGGTTTCCTCCTTCGGCAACGTTTACGTCGCGAGGGATGAGGAGGAGAAGAGAAAACTCGAAAAGGAGCTTGCTTTCCTGAGAGCCGTCGTTGAGCATTCGGTGGACGCGATAGTCGTCACAGACATAGACAGCAGAATAGTTGCCTGGAACAAGGGTGCGGAAACGCTGCTCGGATACAGGGCTGAAGAGGTGATCGGCAAACCGCTATCCGTCATTCTGCCAGAGGAGGAGAGGGAGAGGTGCAGGGAGAACTTCAGACGCGCTGTTACTGAGGGTTTCGTAAAAGAAGTGGAGTCTTCGAGGATAACGAAAGATGGGAGGCGGATCATCGTGGAGCAGACGCTAACGAGCATAAGCGTCGACGGCGACATCGTGGGCTTCGTTGCGATAATGAGGGACATAACAAAGAGGAAGGAAACCGAGGAGGAACTGCGGAGAATCTGCGTCGAGCTCGAAAGGAGGACGAGGGAGCTCTCGGAATACCAGAGGGAGCTCGAACACCTCGCAAAGATCGTCGAAACTTCGAACGATGCCATATACTCGGTGAACGCTTCCGGGATAATAACGGCTTGGAACAAGACAGCCGAAAAGCTGTTCGGGTGGAGGAAAGAGGAGATAATAGGCAGAAGCGCCTCGATCCTGCTTCCGGAGGAGATTAAGAACGAGACGGAAATCGTGCTGCGAAGGCTGAGAGAGGGTGAGAAGGAGCTGCGATTCGAGACGAGGAGACTCCACAAGAACGGAAAAGTCGTGCCGGTCGAGGTGACGATATCTCCTATAGAGCCCAGCTCCGGATTCTCTGTTATAGCGAGGGTCGTCGAGGGAGAGGACTTCGAAAGGAGACTCTTCAGGTTCAACGTGGAGAGGGGGAGGACTTACTTTACGAGAAGCCTAGATGTTGCCGTAGAAGTTCTGCGAGACCTCTCGCAGTTCGGCTACAGAGCAGTTGTCGTTGGCAGGAGGTATCCGGAGGAGCTGGGATTCGATGCAGACATATACTGGGTCTCTGAAAGGGGGGACGTGAATCCGGACGTCAGCGATATCTACGAGCTTCTCATAAAGCTCCCGGGCTGGAAGAACGCTGTGCTGCTCGACATCGACTGCCTTCTGAGTAGCTGCAGGTTCGAGGACGTTTACACGATGCTGCAGAAGGTGAAGGATGCGTTCTTCATCCTCAAGAAGGGTGTCGTCGTCGTGCATTCTGCGTCGATTGGTGAAGAGGAGGAGAAACTCATAAAGATCGAGTGTCCGGAAGTAACGGCGAAGGAGCTTAAGCTTCCGCCGGAAGAGCTCGAAGTTCTGAGGATCGTCTACGAGAAAAACAGAATGGGCTCTAGACCTTCGATAAAGGACGTGATGAGCGAGCTGGGCATAACGAGGAACACAGCTAAGAAGAGGATCAACAGCCTCGCGAGCCGCGGTTTGCTCCGTGTTATCAAAGACGGAAGAGCAAAGGTGCTCGAAGTGAGCGAAGAAGCCCGGCTCATGCTGCGCTGACACTTTTTGACGGTTTTACTGACGACATCTTAATATCAACATAATCCGAGTATAATTTGGCGAGGTGATGGTATGGCTGAGCGCATAGACTGGAGTTCGCTGTGGAAGAAAGAGGACTGGTGGGCGTTCTGGCTCGGAATGCTACTGTTCGTGCTTTGCCTCGCCACCGCTTACGGAGCCGACATCATGGGCTGGGTGGTCAAATCCAGCGTCTGGACAGATGCGGCGAAAGCCATGGGACCAACGAGCAAGGCTTTCGCAAACCTTGGACCGATCGGTTCCTTCGTCGTAACTTGGTTGGTGCTGCTGGTATTAACAACGATCGGTGCAGCGGCGATGGGCTGGAAGGTCGGCAGGTTCGCCGCAGCCTTTACAGTAATATTTATAATTACATGGATATGCTGGGTTATCGGTCACAACGCCTACATAGCAGCGACCGATCCCGCCAAGGCTGGCGTTCCCTGGTCGCTTCGCATGACTGGCGAGGCTGGCTACATACTCGCCCTGATAGTCGGTCTGATCATCGGAAACTTCTTCAAGGGCTTCGCCGACTGGCTGAAGGAAGCTGCAAAGCCCGAGTGGTTCATCAAAACTGCCATCGTCCTGCTTGGTGCAGTTGTAGGTATTAAGGCTCCAACGATTCCACCCGAAATTCTGTACAACTACCTCTTCAGAGGTCTCTGTGCCATTGTAGAGGCTTACCTGATCTACTGGGCTCTCGTTTACTGGGTCGCGAGGAGATACTTTGGGTTCAGCAGGGAGTGGGCTGCTCCGCTGGCGAGCGGTATAGCGATCTGCGGAGTTTCGGCTGCGATAGCTACGGGAGGGGCGATAAGGGCTAGACCGATAGTGCCGGTAATGGTAGCTTCACTCGTCGTAGTCTTCGCAGTCGTCGAGCTTCTGATACTCCCGTTCCTCGCAGCGGCGTTCCTGCACGACCAGCCGCTCGTAGCCGGAGCATGGATGGGTCTCGCCGTGAAGACTGACGGCGCCGCTACGGCGAGCGGTGAGCTCGTGGAGGCGCTGATACTCGGACAGTATCGCCCAGAGTGGAGCGAGGCTCTCAAAGACTGGATCCTCAACGCCGCCGTGACGACGAAGATATTCATCGACATATTCATCGGCGTCTGGGCTTTCCTGCTCGCGGTCATATGGGTCTACTGGATAGAGAGAAGACCGGGAGAAAAGGTTGAGAAGCTCGAAATCTGGTATAGATTCCCCAAGTTCGTCATCGGATACTTCCTGACGTTCGTAATCATCGCCTGGCTCGTTTCGGCTGCGATTAACGCCTATGCAGCGAACCTCGGAGTCAGCGTAGTCGAGCTGACAACCGAGCAGTTCAAAGAAGCTTACGCACCGTTCAAAGCAGCAGTTGACGAGATGAACAGCTTTAGGAGGATATTCTTCGCACTGACGTTTTTCAGCATCGGCGTAATTTCGGACTTCTCGGTGCTGCGTAGGGAGGGTATAGGAAGGCTCGCGCTGGTGTACTTCGTCTGCCTCTTCGGCTTTATCATCTGGATCGGACTGTTCATCAGCTGGCTGTTCTTCCACGACGTCCACCTGCTGTTCCTGAGGTGATGGGGGATGGCGAGGGAGGAACCGTGCCCCAACTGCGGAAAGTTGGCTGAGATAGTCAGCGAAGGGGACAGAGAACTGCTCCGCTGCGCAGCGTGCGGACTGGAGAGGGTCATAGTGGGCAGGGAAGAGATATTACCGATCGAGAGAAGGTTGGTGGCGGCAAGCCTTGTACTCGCAGTAATCCTGCTGGTAGTCCTGTACTACATAAGCCAACAGATGATCGCCCACTTTTAATTTTTTATGAAAATAATCGTCCCGCTTAGGTTCGAGGGTCGCTGGCTTCTGAACTTCGAGGGTGAGGAGATAACCGCAGATACGCTCGAAGAGCTCGACAGGAGGTTTGCAGACGTGCTGAAGAGGAGAGGCTTCAGAGGAAGAGTGGAAGTCAGATACGAGTTCAACATGTCTTCGATTCCGTCCTGGATGAGGCAGTTCCAGCAGCACTACTTCAACAGAGTCGTGACACTCCAATTAGACTGACCAAGCCTTGTAGCAGGTTCTGCAAAATTCCGGCAGCGGCGGAATTTCGGTCGGAAGGGACTGGTAAGCTGCCTGCATCCTCCTTCTAAAAACCTCTCTCAGCTCGCTTCCCTTCCATTTTTCAAAGCTTTCGAAGTAGACCTTTGGAATCTCGAAGCGCTTTCCGCCGAAGTACCTGACTATCTTGCCCCTTATCGGGAGATGCAGGTAAGCGCAGGGAGCAAACATACCATCGACCGTCACGAAGCAGTTCTCCACCGGATTTTCGGCGCAGACCAAAGCCTCTTCCATCACCAGCGGCTTGGCTGCGAACTTCACGCCGAGCTGCGATGCCAAGTTATACGCTTCGTGCAGCACTTTTTCAGCCTCAGCTTCAGGCTCCCAGCCAAAAACGACTTCATCTGCAAGCTCTTTCGCCGGAACGTAGTCGAGGTTGTTCACGACAACTTCATCAGCTCCGCAATCCGCTGCAAACTCGACGATCTTCGGGAGAGAAGGTATCGTGCTCCTCAGCATCATGGTCGCGATAACTATCTTCGGCTTCTTACTCCTCAGCTCCGAAACCAGTCTGATGTTTTCCTTAAGCCTGTCAAGCTCGCATCCGCGAACGCTGCGATGTAAAGCAGCGTCGCCGCTCGCAATCGAAACTGCGAGCGTTTCGAGTTCGCAGATCGATTCGACGTGTCTGTCGATCAGCAGACCGTTCGTCGTCATGCTCACCTTGCATCGTCGCCCGGCGATTTCGATCATCTCGTCGATGCGCGGGTTCAGCAGCGGCTCACCCCAGCCCTGCAGATGCGCGTAACGGAACTTCCTGAAGGGTATCCTGGCGAAGGTCTCGATGTCCATATCCTTAGCTAACCACTCGAAGTGTCTCTTCGGACACATCAGACAGTTAAGCTGGCACCTCGTCGAAACCTCGACCTGAACGAATCCGAGCCTCATTCCACCAGATACCTGTCCGCCTCACTGTAGGGTGTCGTCATAAGGGTCCGGATCCTCTCAGCCGTCTTCCTTCCGACCTTCGGAACCTTCTGAAGTTCCTCCACGCTTGCTGTTGCGATCCTCTCTATCGTCTGAAAGTGTTCGAGGAGGTTCTTCGCTATCACGCCTCCCACGCTGGAGATTGCCGAGACCACGTACTCCTGCTCTTCCTTCAGCGTCCTCTTCGTCTTGGCTGCATGCTCCACGACGCTCCTCTTCCTCTCCAGCTGCTCTCTCCTGGCTATCGCGATCAGAAACTCGGCTGTCTCCTGCGGACTTGAAGTCTGAATGACCGGAATTCCGAAGTCCACAGCTATGGCAGCTATAGCTCCCCTAACGGCGTTCGGATGGAGCTTCGCGTACGGGTTCCCTTCCACGATCAGGATCGGCTTCTGGTAGCTCGCCTTAAGCTTCGCGAGCTGCGAGAACAACTTCTCAGCTTCAGTTATGCTCTTCGCGAAGTCATCTGCTGTCTTCCTCTCCACCGCAACTCTGTCACTCAGCACGTAGTCGCCGACCTCCAGAGTCTTCACCTCTATTTCCGCCCTCTCGTGCAGATGCTTGACGACTTCAGATCTAACCTCGCGCGAGTCCACGATCACCTTCACTTCCTTAACCTGCTCGAAACTCGAAAGTTCGAACTGTCCTCCTTCGAGTTTTCTCTTGACTTCGAGTAACCTCTCGTACATCATCCTCTCCTTCTTCAGGCTAGCGTAGTAGTATGCCTCGTCCCTCGTTCCCTTAGCAACGAGGACAACGACCCTTCCCTCTCTCCCCCTGCCAGTTCTTCCCTTTCTCTGTATCGCCCTTATCTCCGACGGGACAGCTTCGTAAAACACCACCAAGTCGGTAGCCGGAACGTCGAGTCCTTCCTCTCCAACTGAGGTCGCGACGAGTATCTTCACCTCCCCCCTCCTGAACCTTTCCAGCGTCTCGACCTGCTGCTTCTGACTCATCCCCCTGTCGTCTATCCTGTTCGCCTGCCCGACGAAGCGCGAAGTCGGCGCCATCTTCGAGAGCTCCTCGACGAGCCTCTCAGCAGTATCTCTGAAGTTCGTGAACACTATGATCCTCGAATCCGGGTTCCTTTCGAGCTGCTCTCTGACGACTTCCTTCAACTTTTCGAGTTTCGGATGATCTTCCTTGCACTTCAAAGCCGCAACGAGGGCTTCCCTGAATACTGGGTCGCTCGTTATGCTCTTGGAGGCTTTGCTGCCCCTTGATGAGGCTTCCTTCACGAGGCGCCTGAGATACCTCTTCAGAGCTTCGAGCCCCTGCGTCTCTATCAGTTCCACTGCGTGCATGAGCTTAAGAATCTCTGCAAGCACGGACACAGCTTCATAGTAATCCTTCCCGTTCGCAATTTCAGCCTGTAGAGCTTCCTGAAGCGCTATAAGCTCCTTCTTCGTCATGCTTCCGCTTACCTCTATCCCCGCCTTCTGCAGCCTCTTCAGCCTCAAGTCGATGCACTCTTCGAGTTTCGACTTGACGAATTCGAGTTCCTTCGGCAGCTCTACCTTCACCCACTCTATCTCCTTCGTCGCAACATAAGGGCGGACGTCCTCGTCGAACTCCGTTCTCACTTCGAGGGCTTGTATGTGGAGGTTCCTTATGACCTCCCAGACCCTCTCTATGTCGCTGCCGGGTGATGCTGTCATCGCGAGTATCAGCGGATTCTTCGCCTGCCTCACGTACTCCTTCGCTATGAAGACGTAGGGGTAGTTACCCACAGCCCTGTGCGCTTCGTCGAATACGGCGAGGATGAAGTTCTCAAGGTTCAGCCTCCCCGCAATCAGGTCGTTCTCGACTACCTGCGGGGTTGAGACGACTATTCTCTTCCCCCAGAGTCTGAGCCTGTCTTCGGGAGAGATCTCCCCACTCAGCGCTACGATTTCGCCAGCCTCAACCTTCAGAACCCTGCGCAGAAAGTTCGCGTGCTGCTCGACGAGGGGTTTTGTGGGAGCCAGGAACAGTACCTGCCCGTCTTCGTTGAGCAGTCTCGAAGCTATTACCAAAGCCGCTATCGTCGTCTTGCCCAGACCCGTCGGGATGACTACGAGGGTGTTCTTTATGAGGGCGGTGGCGGCTATCGATACCTGGTAGAGCCTCTTTTCGAGTGTTCCTTCCCTTATCAGCGGGTGGTTTATGTATTCCACGTTACATTTACAACGCCGCTGTTAAAAATCTCTCGCAAATTTTAAAAATATAAAAGATATTGCAGTGCTATGAGTTACCGCGATATAACTCTGGCTGCACTGATGACGATTTCGGCTGCAGCCCTCGTTTACAGGTGGCTCAGCCTCTACGACAGGGTCGACGCTTACGTGATATTCTTCGCAACCCTACTCATGGCGTCGACGGCTGCGCTCCTCCTCAGCATCGAGTTCAGGATGCAGAACATAAAAGAAGAGTTCCAGAGCGTCAAGAGAACGATCGCCGTTGTTTCGGAGGAGATAGAGAGCAGAGTCGAGAGAGCTGTAGACGCGAAACTCAGACAGGTCGAGGAGAAAATAGAGAGCATAGAGAGGAGGATCTACCGCTAGCCCTTCGTTATCAGGTCGTAGTCTATCTTAGCCGGGACGAGTTTCAAATCGCCTGCGTAGGCGATTAAGTCGTCTTTCGCAACCAGTATCGCATCGACGTAGTCGGAGTACGTTTCGAAGAAGTCCGCCACGCAGCTCTTGAGTTCCTCCTTTCCGAAGTCTTTCTTGACGGCGTTACCCAGAGCCGTCGCGAGTGCGTCGCACACCTCCGGCTCCTCCCCGAGCACGCACGCTGCGTCGGCGTATCCGAAGCTAACGGAGTGCCCTATCTTACCGCTCGAAGTGCACACGGCGTAGAACTCCCTGGGTTCAAGCACTATGGCTATTTCCGTAGGATAAACACCTATCTTCAGCTCCCTGTCGCTCCGAAACACTATGTCTCCCCCGTTGTCGACCACAGCAAGCTTCGCTCCGGCTTCGGACATCTTCCTCACAGCATGTGCTGCAACTGCCGCGGCGACGCTAGCCATTGGTCCCACATTAGCTATCTTCGCCGCCCTGCACATCCTCTCGATTATCTCACTTCCGTGACATTCGACTGGTTCATAGCTCGTGTAAAATTCGGGGTGCAGCACAATGTATCTCTCGATCTCCGATCGGGCCTCCAGAATAGCCTCTACAGCGATTTCGTAGAACTCGTCGCTCTCGGTCAGTATGCTGACGACGGTCTCGCGGTAGGCGAAGCGGTACCTCTTCATAAGCCCAGGAGCTTCAGCATCGTCGCAACTGTGTGTTCGACCATCCTCTTCCTCTCGATCTCGACTATCTTCGGCAGAAGCCTGAGCATTTCAAGCTTTCTGCCGTTCAGCATCGCGTCGACGAACTTCTGCTCCGTCTCTATCCACTCGAACTCCTCGAGTATCCTGTTCTCGTAAACCTCGAGGTTCTCAAGGCACTCGAAGAGTATTTTAGCAGAAATAAGCGCGGGGGCGTTTCCCTCTCCAGCTCCGGAAACGCAGCCTATCGCCTCTCCAACGCCGACCGTGTTGGCTGCCACGAAAGGTCTGCAGCGCGAGGGCGGGAGCATCCTGACCTTAGCAGCACAGCCGCACACGTTTCCCCTTTCCTCGAATCCGTACTTTCTGCGGAGCTTTTCTATTAAACTCCGCAGCTCGCTGCTTCCAGTAGCTCCGGCGCCGATGTGCCACCTGCCGTCGCCGAGCGGGAAAGCCCAGGCGTAACCTCTTGTCGTTACGTAAACGTAGATGTTCTCCTCCGCTTCGTGCCTTTCGAGCGTCTGAAGAGTCGGGAGCAACCTGTCGTTCTCTATCGGAGGCAGATAAGCTCTCGCAGCCCCCGTGGCGTCTACGATCAGTTCAGCGTCCGTTTTACGGAACTCGAACGTCCACAGGTCTTCGAGCAGCTTTTTCTTGTCGAAAACGACTGCGTTCTTGTTCTTCAGGTAAACTCCGTTCGCAACTATGAAGTCGGGCTTGACGAGGACGTAATCGTCGATGTCGACGTCGATGAGTTTGTATAGCTCCTTCGCCTCCCTGTAGGCTATAGCCCAAGCACATCGGCAGTCGACCTCGCTCCTCACGTCGTGTATCGAGACCTCGTAACCCTCGCGGCTCAGTAGGTGGTAGAGAAAAGTCCCGGCGATTCCGGCGCCGAATATCTGAATCATAGGGACTGAAGGTTTTCCACCACTGCTTCGGCGAACTCCCTCGTCCCCACGAGCTTTCCGCCAACGTGACGGTGGATATCGTACGTTACTATCCTGCTGCTTATCGTCATCTCGACCGCTCTCTTTATCAGCTCGCTCCCCTCCTTCCACCCGAGGTATTCGAACATCAGAGCTCCGGTGAGTATCTGAGCTGTAGGGTTTACCTTGTTCTGCCCCGCGTACTTCGGAGCTGATCCGTGGATCGGCTCGAACACACCCATGCCGTCGCCTATGTTGCTTCCCGGAGCGACTCCCAGCCCGCCTACGAGGGCTGCGGCGGCGTCGCTGAGGTAGTCGCCGTTGAGGTTGGGACAGACTATCACGTCGTATTCGTCAGTTCTCGTAAGTATCTGCTGAAACATGTTGTCGGCAATTCTGTCCTTCACGACTATCTTGCCCTCGGGTTGCACACCCGCGTACTCGTTCCAGAGCTCTTCTTCGGTTATGCAGTACTCGCGGAACTCTTCGAGGGCTACCTCGTACCCCCAGTCTCTGAAAGCGCCCTCGGTATACTTCATTATGTTCCCCTTGTGAACGAAAGTCACGCTTCTCCTCCCGTTCTCGATGGCGTAGCGTATGGCGAGCCTCACGAGGCGTTTCGTGGCGAACTCACTTATAGGCTTCAAGCCTATACCAGCGTCGTCTCTGATCTTTATACCGAACTCCCTCGCGAAGAACTCCCTGACTTTTCTCGCCTCTTCGCTGTTCCACGGAAACTCTATGCCAGCGTAGACGTCCTCCGTGTTCTCCCTGAATATCACGAAGTTCACCTTTTCCGGGTGCTTTATCGGGCTCGGAACACCTTTGAGGTAGTATATCGGTCTTACGTTGGCGTAGAGGTCGAGGACTTGCCTTATCGTGACGTTCAGACTCCTGTAACCTCCACCCACCGGCGTTGTGAGCGGTCCCTTGAAGGCGACGCGGAACTCCCTTATCGCGTTAAGCGTGTCTTCCGGGAGGTAAGTTCCGTAGAGTTTGTAAGCGTCCTCCCCGGCGTAGACCTTGAACCAGACTATCTCCTTACCTATTTTTTCTGCTGCGGCGTCGAGGACCTTTATCGCCGCTGGAACGACGTCTTTACCTATGCCGTCGCCCTCGAAGTAGGGTATGATGGGGTTATCGGGAACTACGAGTTTTCCGCCCTCGTACCTTATCTTCTCCCCCTCCTCCGGCGGCTTCACCTTCTCATACATAGCGCCGCAGACTGCGCAAGGTTATAAAATCGTTTTTCAGACACACAACGTGGAACTCGAAAGACTCGCAGCTACTGTGCTCAGGAACTTCGACGCGCTGAAAAGGCTGCTAGCTGAGCGAGCGATTTGCAACGAGGACGAGATAGTGATATTCGACGACCCGCTAAAAGTTGTCGTCAAGAGGGACAGAATAGAGTTCTACATCGACGACGAGTTCCGCGGTTTCGTCAACGAGGGGGTTTCGAGGTTGGACGAGGAGGTTGCGAGAGAGGCTGAGCTGTGGCTCAGAGCGATGAGTTCTTTAAAGTTCAAGCGGTACACACCACGATGACCTACGACTTCCCGCCCTTCCGACCTCCGAGTGAAGCTTCGAGCTACCTGATCAGAGTAGTCAGAGGATGCAACTGGAACCGTTGCGCGTTCTGCGCGATGTATAAAGGTTGCAGATTTGAGCAGCGCAGAAAAGAGGAAATTCTGAGAGACATAGACAGTATTCCGAAGTACTTTCCCAGATCGCGCTCGGCTTTCCTCGGCGACTCGAACCCGCTGATCCACAGGGATGCGGTCGAGATAATCGAATACTTAAAAAAGAGGTACCCCGAGATCGAGAGGGTAACGGCTTACGCCAGGATAAAAACGATCGCGAACATGTCCAGGGAGAGGCTCGCAGCTTTGCGCGACGCGGGGCTTACGAGATTACACATGGGACTTGAGAGTGGTAGCAAGGACGTCCTCGAACTCGTGAACAAGGGGATAACGCCAGAAGATGCAGTAAGAGCCGGCAGAAAGGCGAAGATGTTCGAAACGACTTACTACGTCATGACGGGTCTCGGTGGGGTGGAGCGAAGCGAGGAGCACGCCAGGGAGACTGCGAGGGTTATAAATGAGGCTAAGCCGACCTTTGTGAGAGTTAGAAACCTCACCGTGATCCCGGGAACGCCGATCGAAAAGTTAGTCGGTAGGGAGATAACGCTTCTGAACGCCAGACAGCAGCTCGAAGAGCTCAGAAGACTGATAGAGAGAATAAAAGTTAGAACGTATCTGACGTGCGACCACGTCAGTAACTACCTCTTCGCTCCGAAACCCGTATTCCTCGGTGTCCATGGCTGGCTGCCTGACGACAGGGAGGAGATGCTCAGACAGATCGAGGATACGATTGAAGTTGTTGAGGCGCTCGAAAAAAGTGGTAGGAGGGTGCTGACGAGTAACGACATGCGGAAGCTCGGAGTTCTGACACTTTAGCTCTTAGCCTTCTTGCCCTTCAGCTTCTTGAGCCTGATTATGTTCTCCCTATCCATTTCTTCGAGCTTAAAGGCTATGAACTTCGCAGTCTCTCTCATTCTCGGAATCACGCGGTACTCGAGTGCGTTCACCCTTCGCTTCGTCCGCTCTATCTCGTCGAGCAGCCTGCGCAGCGTGGTCTCTATCTCCGCTACTTCCAGTATCCTATCGACGAGTTCCTCGTAGGCTTCGACGGCTTCGTCTATCCTCACGCTCGTGCTGAGTATGCCGTACCCCCTCTCGGTAGCCTTTTTCCTCACCGGCTCCCTCTTTATGACTGGCACGACGACGCCCATTATGTTCTTCCGCATAATCGTGAACTGCGGAGGATTCTGGCTGGCTGCGAGGGCTATCGACCTTATCGCGATCGTCCCGTCTATCGCTGCAGCGAGTGCGAGCTTCTGCTGTGCCACCCTGTACTTTTCGATCATCCTGCCGATTACCTCCTTTGCTTCCTCCAGCAGCTGTCTGAACTCCATGATCAAGCCGTCCCTCTTCATCTTCAGAAGTGCGTGTCCTCTCTCTGCCATTCTGATTCTTCTTCGGAGTTTTATGAGCTCCATTCGGGTCGGCTGAACCTGCATCATCGCTGGTCACCGGAAAAAAATTGAGTTACTCCTCAGCACTCTCCGCAGCCTTCTCGGCTGCGACTACTTCTGGTGGTTTCTTCCTGTACTTCGGATGATACTTCTCGATGTACTTCCTCTCGATCTTCGTGAGCTCTCTCTCCGGCAGTATGCTGAGAAGCTCCCAGCCGAGGTCGAGCGTGTACTCGATGTCTCTGTCCTCGTACCTACCCTGATTGACGAAGCGCCTCTCGAACTCATCCGCGAACTTGAGGTACCTTCTGTCCCTCTCCGACAGTGCCTCCTCACCGACTATCGCAACCAAGCCTCGCAGATCTACGCCCTCCGCATAGGCTGCGTACATCTGGTCGTTCCACTGCGGGTGATCTTCCCTCGTCATGCCCTCTCCTATTCCCTCCTTCATCAGCCTGCTGAGCGACGGAAGAACGTCGATCGGCGGGTATATGCCCTTGGCGTGCAGCTGCCTGCTCAGAACTATCTGCCCCTCGGTTATGTAACCCGTGAGGTCCGGGATCGGGTGCGTTATGTCGTCTCCGGGCATCGTAAGTATCGGCATCTGCGTGATCGTTCCCTTCCTTCCCCTTATGCGCCCAGCCCTCTCGTAGATGGTGGCGAGGTCCGTGTACATGTAACCCGGATAGCCCCTCCTTCCGGGCACCTCTTCGCGAGCGGCGCTTATCTCACGCAGCGCCTCGCAGTAGTTCGTCATGTCGGTCAGTATGACCAGTATGTGGAGGTCGTACTCGTAAGCCAGAAACTCAGCAGCAGTCAGAGCCATACGCGGTGTGAGGAGTCTCTCGATAGCCGGGTCGTTAGCCAAGTTCAGGAAAACTACAGCCCTTTCGAGTGCTCCGGTGCGCTCGAACTCCTTCATGAACTGGTGCGCCTCCTCGTAGGTTATGCCCATAGCCGCAAAGACGACAGCGAACTCCTCTTCCTGCCCGCGAACCTTCGCCTGTCGAGCGATCTGCAGAGCTATGTCGTTGTGCGGCAGACCGCTTCCGCTGAATATGGGAAGCTTCTGCCCTCTGACGAGGGTGTTCATCCCGTCTATAGCCGATATACCGGTCTGGATGAACTCTCTCGGATACTGTCTGGCGTAGGGGTTTATGGCAGCACCGACGATCGGTCTGCGCTCCTCGGGAACGATCTTCGGACCGCCGTCGATCGGCTCACCGCTTCCGCTCAGTATTCTTCCGAGCATGTCCTTCGAACAGTTGAGCCTGACGATGTCGCCGGTAAAGCGGACGCTGCAGCTCGTGTCTATGCCCCTCGTTCCCTCGAAGACCTGGACGACGACCACGTCTTTCGAAGAGTCGAGGACCTGTCCTCTCCTCGTGCTGCCATCGGGCAGTGTGATCGTCACGAGTTCTCCGTACGCGACGGGCTCGGTTTTTTCAAGAAATATCAGGGGTCCGGCGACCTGGGTTATGGTTCTATACTCCTTCATACCTCACACCCCGAGGTTCTTCCTAATCTTCTCAAGAGCAGCCTCCAGAGCTGGCTTGTAGTCCTTCTCGAACTTCGCCCTCGCGAACTCCTCCAGACCCTCCACGTTCACTATTTCCTCGACCGTCTTACCGGCTTCGAGCGCCTTGAAGAACCAGTCGTTTATCTGCTTTATCGCCTTGAGTAGGTCGTACTGCTTCTCCGGACTGCAGTAGGTGTCGACCGGGTGGTAGGCGTACTGGATCAAGTAGACCTCTCTGATTATCCTCGCCACCTCAAGCAGCAGACGCTGCGACTCCGGCAGCGCATCGCTACCGACGAGCTGCACGATCTCCTGTAGATTCGCCTCCTCCTGCAGAACCTCCATCGCCCACCTGCGAAGCTCGGGCCAGTCTTCAGCTATGTTCTTCGCGAACCAGTCTTTCAGTGTGTCGACGTAGAGGCTGTAGCTCTGCAGCCAGTTTATGGCTGGAAAGTGTCTCCTCGCTGCCAGCTTGGCGTCGAGCGCCCAGAAGACCTTGACTATGCGCAGCGTGTTCTGCGTAACGGGCTCGCTGAAGTCTCCACCGGGCGGCGAAACTGCTCCGACGACGGTAACGCTCCCTATGTTGCCGGCGAGCGTTCTGACTCTGCCGGCTCTCTCGTAGAACTCTGCAAGTCTCGAAGCGAGGTAAGCCGGATAACCCTCTTCGCCGGGCATCTCCTCAAGTCTGCCTGATATTTCCCTCATCGCTTCCGCCCAGCGGCTCGTGGAGTCAGCCTGTATCGCGACGTCGTAACCCATGTCCCTGAAGTACTCGGCGATCGTTATGCCTGTGTAAACGCTCGCCTCTCTGGCGGCGACGGGCATGTTGGAGGTGTTGGCCACGAGAACCGTTCTCTCCATCAGCGGCTTGCCTGTGCGCGGGTCTTCGAGCTCCGGGAACTCTTCGAGAACCTCCGTCATCTCGTTGCCCCTCTCTCCGCAGCCTATGTATACGATGATGTGCGCGTCGCTCCACTTAGCAAGCTGGTGCTGTGTAACGGTCTTTCCACTTCCGAAGGGTCCGGGAATTGCTGCCGTACCACCCTTGGCGACCGGGAAGAACGTATCGAGTATGCGCTGTCCCGTTATCAGCGGCACTTCCGGCGGAAGCTTCTCGACGTAAGGGCGCGGAATTCTTACGGGCCATTTGTGGTAAAGCTTGAGCTCCGTTCCGTCGTCGAGCACGGCGATCGTGTCCTCAACTGTAAAGCTACCCTCGTAGATCTCCGTAACGATGCCGCCCTTTATGTTCGGCGGGACGAGGATTCGGTGCTCCACGACCTCGGTCTCCTGGACGGTCCCTATTATCTCGCCCGGTTTCACCTTATCTCCTTTCTTGACGATGGGTTTGAACTCCCACTTCTTCTTTCTGTCGAGCCCGGGAGCTTCGATTCCCCTGCTTATGAAGTCTCCGCTGATCTCCTTGAGGACGGGCAGAGGTCTCTGCACACCGTCGTAGATGTTCCTCAGCAGTCCGGGACCAAGCTCTACGCTCAGCGGAGCTCCGGTGTTGACGACTTTTTCTCCCGGTTTGACGCCCGAGGTGTCCTCGTAAACCTGAATCAGAACCTTGTCTCCAGCCAAGCCAACGACTTCGCCCATCAACCCCTCCTCGCCGACCTTGACGAGGTCGTACATCCTTGCCTTCATTCTCTCCGCTACCACCAGAGGTCCGGAAATCCTGTATATCTCACCTACATACTCGCTACCTACCTCCATAGGTCAACACCTATCGCCTTTCTTATCCTATCTCTAATCTTCTCAACAACCTCCTCGCTACCTCCAACCGCCACAAAGGTCGGTTCAACTCTCTCTTCGATCTCCCTCCTCAGTAGGGGAGGGAGCTTGTTGAGAAGATCGTATCTGAAGATTACGACTCCTATATCTTCCCTCTTCATAACATCCTCAAAAGCCTTCACGACGTCCTCGTCGCTGCTTATAGTGTAAGCATCGGTTATTCCAGCCAGCATGAATCCCGTGTTGAATTCCTCGTCTCCTATCACGGCTACCCTCTTCATACGATCACCAGCTGACTCTCTATCTCCTCGTTGCTCATACCAAGCCACTTGCCCCAGCCGATTATTCGCAGGTTGTCCACTTCCGTCTTCTTCAGCACGACATACTGCAGCACGGGTAATATACTTAGCGGATAGTTGCTCGCCCTCTTTGCGATCGTTTCGATCCAGAGTTTATCGAAGTTTATCTCTATTTCAGAAAGCGACCTGCCCAACTTCTCCAGCGCCGGAGCGAACCAGTATCCTTCGAGCGATTTAGCTATCTCGTCGTATGTCATGGCTGCGAGCTTTCTCGCCTCGTCTTCCGTCAGCTCGTAACCACCCGGGATTATGCGATCCATTATTTCGTCCGTCGATGCTCCTTCGATCTTCAGCCTGAGAATGGTCTTTATGTTCCTGATGTCGATCTCCATCCTGATGAAGTTCAGGAAAAGCTTGGTTTCGAGGTCGGAAGCCTTTATGCTGAGAATTCTGCGGTAGTAGTTTTTGTACAGCTCGTCCTCGATGACGCTCATGGGTTGCGAACCTATTTTCGAGAGAACGTCGCCGTAGGGGGTGCCTTCGAGGTCCTTGACTATCTCGTCAATTTCCTTAGCTATCATGCTCTTCAGAACTTCTTCGCTGAGTTCTCCAGCCGGTATGAGGGTATCCTCTATAATCTCTGCGTCCACCTTCGCCCTCTTTCCCCTGATCACGTTTATTATGTTCCAGATGTCCCACCTTCTGAAGTACTCTGCCAGCAGAACCTTCGCGTCACCGAACGCTACCTGCAAAAGCTTTCTGTAGGTCTTGGCTAGGTTCGCGTACAGAGCGTGGTCGAGCAGGCGGGGGCCAGTGTATTTGTAGGCTACTTCGTCTATCTCCTTCTTGTATTCGGTCTCTTCGAGAAAACGCATTATCTCGTCGAAGCTCATGTTCAGCAGCTTCCTGATGTCCTCCGGCTTCAGCAGTCTGCTCTTCATCACCTTCGTCCGCGCGACGAGGTAAGCGTAGGCTGTCTTAGTCCTCGAAATCATTGTTGATCACCCGAAAAGCATCTTCGTAACTTCGCTCATCTTCTGCTCGTACAGCTGGTTTAGCAGCTCATCGAACGTGAGGTTTATCCTCACCTCCCCACTCGGGTCTTCGAGCACGACTCCGCCGAGACACTCGATGTTTCCAGCGTACTTTAAATCGATGCCGAGCTCTTTGATTACCTCCTTGACGATTTCCTCGTCCTCTTTGCGGGAATAAACGAGCATCCCCGGCTGGGCGTTTCTGCTAATCAGAGATTTCAGAATTCTCTTCTTAGTCTCCGCATCCATATTCTCAAGCTTCTGTCGCACGAACTCGAAGACACTTTCAACGATCTCCTTCTGCTTGTTCAGCAGCTCTCTCTTCATCTCCAAGCTTACTATCGATAGCTCTTGCTTTCTAAGAGCTTCAACTTCCTTTTCAGCCTCCTCCCTAGCTGTCTTCAGTATTTTTTCAGCCTCGGCTCTAGCTTCCTCAAGTATGCGTCGGGCTTCTCTCTCAGCCTCTTCCCTTATCCTTTTAGCTTCGCTCTCGGCTTTTTCGCGTATCTCCTGAAGAATCGGTTCAAGGGGCATCCCCTTCACCCGTAGGCGAACATCAGTATGAAGCTTATGACGAGTCCGAAGATCACTATCGTCTCCGGTATAACCGTGAACAGCAGACCGAGTCCCAGGAAGCCCCTGTCCTCAGCTATCGCTCCCACAGCTGCCGCACCTATGCCGCTCTCGCCCGCTCCGGCTCCTATGCCAGCGAGTCCTACAGCCAGTCCAGCCCCTATAGCGGCGCAGCCCTTTATAAACGCCTCGTCACTTATCAAAGCTTCCGCCATTCTCAACCACCTCC